>CAVFKU010000123.1:0-2107 GCA_963623245.1 Parabacteroides merdae | reverse complement strand
GGCCGGCCGCTCCTGCGCCGACAATCACCGCATCATACATGTGTTCCAAGTGCTTCGGGCTCATATCTGCCATTCTCACAACAAGGGGTGACTTGCAGGCCGGGTAGCTGCGTCGACCTCGCACGCTGTCAAATGACAGTAACCGTGGCATGGTCGGTATATATGACCATGATTCCATTTCAGCGGATTACAATTACACACAGCGAACCGCACTGCGATTGTTACATCGGAAAAGTTTCGATAGGCAATCAGAAGATACATGGCTCAACGCAAAGGATATTGCTTTTGCTGGCAGGAATCCCTTCGATGTGCCGAAGGTTTGAACAAAGGGGAGTGGAATGGATCACATCGTGTTCGGTCATGGGGAAAAGAATTTTGTGATACTGCCCGGCCTGTCGGTGCATGGCGTGATGGGCGCGGCCGAAGCCATTGCGGAAGCGTACAAGGATTTCTGCGAGGAATACACCGTATATGTGTTTGACAGGGCGAAGAACATTCATGATGGTTACACGGTCAGGAACATGGCTGAGGATACCGCGAAGGCAATGCGGCGGCTGAATATTGAGCAAGCCGATGTGTTCGGCGCGTCCCAGGGCGGCATGATCGCCATGTATCTTGCCATCGACCATCCGCAAATGGTGAACAGGATGATTCTCGGCTCCACATTGGCAAAACCCAACACCGTGTTCAACCATGTTGTCAACGAATGGATTCGGCTGGCCGAGGCGAAGGATGAGATTGGGCTTCTGGAGAGCTTCGTGGACAACGTGTACTCCGAGTCCACGTTGAAGGCTTACCGCGAAACGTTGATTTCCTCCAATATGGGCATCAGCGATGAGGAATACCGGCGTTTCACCGTTCTGGCCAAGGCTTGCACAACCTTTGACTGCTATGGTGAGCTCGCCTGCATTCAATGCCCGGTTCTGGTGATCGGCTCTCAAGGCGACCATGTTGTGAGTGCGGAAGGTTCAACGCAGATTGCCGAAGCGCTCGGCTGCGAATGCTACCTGTACGATGACGATTATGGTCACGGCGTATACGATGAGGCCGCAGACTACCGGCAGCGCTGCCTTGATTTCCTGCTAGGTTAACTTGCCTATCTGAGCTCCCGCGTATTTTTTGCTATCGTGCGGGCGTTGTTCCCTGTCTTTCGACCGAGCGTTATTTCTTGTCATTTCGACCGAGCGAAGCGAGTGGAGAAATCTTTGTGGCTGAGGTGAACAATGTCGCCAACAAGATTTCTCGACTGTGCTCGAAATGATAACAACGCTATGTGTTGACAATCTCGCCGGAGGCGAGCACGGCTTCAAGTTCTTTGACGATGTTGGCGCGCATTGTTTCGTCGATTTTGACTTTGAGTCAGAACTCCGCAAGGCTTAAAATAGGTGGCGTGATATGTTAATTCCATGGTTACGATCAGGCAGATTGCGAAACAAACGGGTTTTTCGCAGGCGACCGTATCGAGGGTGCTCAACGACGATCCGTCATTTTCTGTGAGGGACACCACTAGGCGCACAATCCTGAACACGAGTCTTGAAATGGGCTATGAGCGAGTTCCTCAACACCAGCGTGTAACCATTCCGCAGAATATCGCGCTTCTTGATAACTCGATTCCCGACAAGGGCTTGCAGGACGCTTATTTCGATGAGCTACGCGATGCGTTGGAGAAGCATGCGCAAAGCGAATGTATGAATGTCACCGTGTTCAACAACATCGATGATCTAATCAAGAACTTCGGCAAGTTCGATGGCTTCATCTCCATCGGCCCGGCACCGATGGACACCAAAGCCCTGCGGCGGTTGCATGAAAAGTTGGAATATGGCGTATTCATCGATATCAACCCCGCGCCCTCACTGTTCGATTCGGTGCAGCCCGATCTGGAGCAGACCATCCTGGACGCATTGGACGCTCTGATGGATGCCGGCAACAAACGAATCGGCTTCATCGGTGGGGTCGGCAATATTATGGGCGAGCACGGATACCCTGAGGATCCACGCAAATTCGCCTTCTGCAATTGGGCCACACGTCTCGGCCTTGACGTCGAAGGTCTGGTGCTGGCCGAAGGTCCGTTCACCGTGGAAAACGGCAGAAAACTCGGAAAACAGTA
>CAVFKU010000122.1:0-2129 GCA_963623245.1 Parabacteroides merdae | reverse complement strand
AATCAACCGTGTCATCCTGCACACCATCAGCACGCGCAGCATCACGCATAGTTACGACGTACTGTGCACGCAAGGTGTCGAAGGCTTGCCAGCCATCAGTGCGCTGCTGTTCAGTCAACTCGGACTGCTTGGTCACCAAGCGCACGCGGTAGGCGTAAACAGTTACATTGCCGTTACTGTCTACCTTGTGCGACTGCAATCCGTCGAAGCGGTACACGCCGTGCGTCACCACATTGCGTGAACCAGACTTCTCAGTTGTAGCAGTGCGGTGCTCTTCCGGCTTCCATGTGGAATCGAGCTCCCACGACTTGCCATCTTCGGACGGCACATAACGCACCAGCTCTACAGCAACATTGTCAATGCCTTGTTCGCCAACCTCAGCGCTATCGCCCTCACCAGAGGACACTTGCAAGCCGTCGCCATCGACATCGTTCCACACAAAGCCGGTGATCGCGGAATCACCCTTGGTGTCATCCGTTGTGCACTTCACCTCACCGGCGTCACCACCGGCAATTCTCGACGCACTCGCTTCAACCAAGCTGTATCGCGTGTTGCTGTCAGTCGGGTCAGTGTCGACAATATGCGCAGACGTGTTATTGGTGCTCTTAATCTTCTTCGCACCAATAATCCTGTCGCCCACACGCATGCCGTTGTCACTGTCGGTAGGCTCACGAACCAGATCATGCATCTGGAATGGAGCGCCGTCGCTAATGTCAGAATCACGGCGCAAATCGCGCTTGCCATTCTCGCCAACAGCGGAAGCATGATAGCGCGTGGCCTTATAGCCGTCCGCCAAGCTGACCAGCTCAATGGTGTAGGAGACTAGACGCTTCGTACCGTTGTCATCCCAAGCCACGGGCAGGTGGTCGAAGAGATAGTCACCCTTGCCGCTTTGCGCGGAGGATTCATCCTCGCCAGCGCCGTCGTCGGTGGTTGTCTCCAGCGACTGCCAGTCGTCGGAAGTGTCATTTGGCGTGCCATTGTCATGGGTCACCACGGTGATGCAACCCAGCGTCGAATCAGCACAAGTCAGGTTGCCGGAAGCATCCTTCGTCTGCACTTGGCGGCCATCATGGTCGATAATGCCACTGGTGTCCTCATCAGTGCCGAAGGTGTTCGAGCGAACCCACTCTTCCTTGCCGTCCTTAGTTTGCGTCAAACGCCATTGGGTAATCTGCACCTTCTGGCCAGCCAATCCTGGCTCGCTGTCTTGACGGATGCCGTCATACGAGCCAGAGACTGCACCTTCAACGCCATCAGCCTTCGAGGTGTCGCCATCATCCCAAACCACGCCGTGAATGCCAAACTGCGGCATCATCACCACGCCAGCGTCGAGGGTCAGCTCGGAATTAGGATCTTCCTGCACATAGCTCACGCCATCAGGTCCGGTCAGCGAACCGGTGGTGCCAGCGTCAGCCTTACGAGCAAGAATCACCTGTTCGTTTGTCAGATAGCGCGTCCAAATCTTCGAGCCGTCGGACTTTTCAACCTCGGTGCGTTCAACAGCCATATCGGAATCAATGGTTGTATCATCACCAGTCTTATGCTCGGTGGCTGTCCACTGACCCTTGGCATTCAAGCCTGCTTCGTCAATACGCACCTTATATCCGGCCAGATAAGCCTTGCCATCAACTTCAACAGTGCTAGCAACGCGGAAGATGTACTTGCCGCTGTCAGACGTGGTGGTAGTGCGCTCGAAGTTGTTCGGCGCCTTCTTCCACTCACCCGAACCGTTGTTGGAATCAGTGTCCCAATACCAAGTTTCCAAGGTCACTGGAACGCCGCCGATGCCCGGCTCGTCCTCGTCCTGCAGACCGTCCTTGTCCAGATCGTTCCACACGTAATCGCCAATGTAAGCAGTCTTAGCATCCACGAAGCCGAGGCCGAACTTCTCTTGAGCGGAATACTTGCCATCCGCATCCCGAATCGCATTGCCCTTGCTGTCGGTCGGAATCGTCGCCTCGAAGGGCTTGGTGGTCACCACGCGCTTGCCGTTGGTGTCAGTGCCAGCATCGATGGCGTCGTTGTCGCCGGGGTCAGTGTCGGAAGGCGTCAAGCCTTCGGCATGAGCCGTCGGATCCTTACTTTGCGTCATCGGCGAAACTTTCAGCCCGTCAGGCGTATTCGCC
>CAVFKU010000121.1:0-2152 GCA_963623245.1 Parabacteroides merdae | reverse complement strand
CAACGCTTCGGAAAGCTTGAACGGGCTTGAATTGTACGGCGAGGCCGACGACCCTAACGATATGCTTGAAGCGGACGAGTGGTATCCAAAAGACTTAATCGGTCTTGAAGCGCGTATGGCTGAAGGCAACAGGATTGGCGCTGCTGCCGGCACTGTAATAGGTAAAGTCGTTGATGTAATCAACTTCACGGCGCAGTCGTTGCTTAAGATCCGACTTGCTCACCCTGTGACTGTCGTCACCTCTTCAGATGGCACACCCACAGTGGAGAAAACCGCGCTGGTACCTTTCGTGGACGAACTGGTGCCCGATATTGACTTGGACGCCGGCTACCTGACACTAGACCCGCCAAACGGTCTCATTCCTGGACTCTAACATTGCATCGGGTGCAGAATAGGTGACCTTAAGATAACTGTTACTTGGGAAGCGTGTCATAGGGCGCGCTAGGGTGGTGAATCATGAAAATCGACATCGTAAGCGTGTTCCCCGAGTATTTCGACGTGCTGAACCTGAGCCTGTTCGGCAAGGCGCGCGCCAAGGGGCTGCTTGAAGTGACCGCGCACAACCTGCGTGACTGGACGCACGACGTACATCATTCGGTGGATGACACCCCAGTGGGCGGCGGCGCAGGCATGGTGATGAAACCCGAGGTGTGGGCCGAGTGCCTTGACGAATTGCTGGGATCGGAGCCTTCCATCCTCATCTTCCCCAACCCGTCCGCCCCGTTGTTCACCCAGCGCGACGCCGCCGAATTGAGCCATGCCAGCCACCTGCTGTTCGGCTGCGGACGCTATGAAGGTTATGACGCGCGCATCCCCGAGTATTACCGTGCGCAAGGCGTGGACGTGCGCGAGTATTCCATCGGCGATTACGTGCTCAACGGCGGCGAGGTGGCAACTTCGGTGATGCTGGAGGCAATTACGCGGCTCATTGACGGATTCATGGGCAACCCCGAGTCCATCGTGGAGGAATCATACACGGGCGAGAGCGCGTTGCTGGAACACCGGCAATACACCAAACCGGCAGATTGGCGCGGTTTGCGCGTGCCTGATGTGCTGTTATCCGGCGACCATGGCAAGGTCAACAGGTTCCGGCGTGACGAGGCCTTGACGCGCACCAACGAGATTCGGCCTGACCTCATAGCGGCACTCGACTGCGCACAACTCGACAAAGCCGACCGCAAAACCTTAATGTCGCTGGACTGGGACGTCAGTGGCACTCACCCGCGCAAACTATAAGAAATGCCGTCATTTCGACCGAATATCACGTTCCTCGTCATTTCGACCGAGGCGATAGCCGAGCGGAGAAATCTGTTACACCCCTGTGAAGAATCACTCTCTGCAAAGGCTTCACCAGAAAACGGTCAATCCCCAAAGACAGCGCAATCAGCAGCGCGTAAATAACGCAAACCAGCGCCAACCCAACAACTGCCTTGAACATCAGGCCTTCAGGCTCTGGAACAATTTTCCCAACTAACGCCCACAACAGCCGATAACCCAAATAATGCTCATGAAGCAGATAGACCCCAAATGTGCCCGAGGCAAGAATATTGATTTGGCGATTCACAGAAGGAGTGCGTTCGCCGTGGGCAACCACGCAAGCAAACACAGCCACTGCGACTACGATCTGCAATAGCTTTACTCCACCATGCAACTGGGTACGCCAACCAAACAGTTCAACAAGTGAGCTCGCGGTTTGATTCATTGCACAATAATTGAACAGCACGTCAAGCACGGCACAACAAACCACTACAGCAACTGTGCGCCTAACGGTAAAATGCGCCAGTGTGTCACGATACACAGAACAATAGCCGCCAATAATATAGCAAGTGATTGCATAAGTGATTTTACTAAAAGGAAAGCTCTGAACGGCACCCAGCACCGGCAAACCAGATACCAACACCAAACCGACAGTAAGCGCAAGTAGTGCTTGTCTGCTCGCTCGCTTAAGAACAATATTTAAGAATGGCGCCAAAAGCAACAGCACAACGTATGCTGTCATGAACCAGTACTCGTTGAAAAGTATTGGCAATATCGTGCGGCGAAGAGTGAATATCACATGACTTTGCGAAAATGGGTCACGCAAACAGCCGGGGTTACATACCAGCCAAAACACTGTCGCAATAGCCAGCACGCCAAGTGAATACACCAGCAC
>CAVFKU010000120.1:0-2211 GCA_963623245.1 Parabacteroides merdae | reverse complement strand
CCCTTAGCATAGAAGCCCGCGATGAGCACAAATCATTTTCCGCAGCCTCTAATGAGGATTCATCCTCAGCACCAACAAGATTGCGAAGCACATTTGTGCCGGGAAGCAAGTAAGGATCGAAAACGGTTTTCTGTTCAGGCATTATTCCAGTCCATAACGGCGGCGCGTGCGGGCAAGAAGTTCGGCGCTATCGATGACGCCCCGGACGTAGTCCTTGGCATCGTGCATAAAAGCGGGTGTCACGTCGCCGCCTTCCAGTCGGGCGGATGTGACCGCCACACCAATGTTTTCCGCACGACGCTGCATGTCCAATGTATTCGCGACGGTCATGATTTCATCCTTCCTTTCCGTGTTAAAGCATCAATCGCGGGCGAGGGCGCTCACCCGTTGCGGCGTCAGTCCTATTATGTCAGCCACATCCCTGACTGTCATCCCCTGTTTGCGGAGGGTGTCAATGGTTTCACGAACGAGACGCGAGGCTCTCGCCCGCGCTTCGTCGGCCTCGGCGCGTGCGGCAAGCAACTCCTTGAGCATTTTCTCATCCCGTTCGCCCAGTTTCGACTGCACCTCGACTTGGCCGATTTCGCAGTCGAGCAGTTGCGCGGCATTACGCACCATGCCTTCGACTTGGTCGAGACGGCGCGTTTGGGTAAACAGCCCCGGAATCTCAGGCACCTCGATTGCCCACCAGCTATCCGAACGCCGAGCTACCGCCGTCACTGACCTGACCGTCATCTCAGGCTCCTCACGCTTCACAGAAGTAGTATATACCTATTTATTAGTTAAGTCAATGAATATTGACAAACTTGTTCGGGTTCCATGAAACCGGGAGAAGACACCGAGACCCAGCATCCCGGATCTTCGACACGTCAGGCTTGGACACCGTCACCACAAACGAGAACGCGACCTCATGGTCGGCGGGCATAACGCCCTTGTCTGACGTGCGCACGGCGGTGACGAGGTTCTTCGCCTTGTCCCACTTCATCTCGAACTCGCCCGACAAATCACGGTTGTTGTCGGTCTTGTCCACAATCCTGAAATTATCGACCGAATAGTTCACGCCGTTCGGGTTGATTTGGTCGCTGATCGTCATCTCCCACGCGCCCTGACCCGTACCGGTCGTAATCGTCGTGGTGTTCGTCATCCGCGAAGCGCTCGTGCCCTTCGTAATCGTCTTCTCAGGGTTTTTCGGACGCACCGACGCCAAATTGAACGTCTCCGAAGCCTCCTCGTCCTTGGTGTCCACCGCCTCGGCCATCTTGCCCTGCTTGGCGACATGAACATCAAACCAGTACGTACCATCCGCCCACAGGTTCCAACCAAAATCAGACGGTGTGAAATCAGGCGAAGTCGTATCACCACTGTTCTTAATAGTGACTTTCTTCGACACCTGCTGTTCAGCCGCATACCCTTGCGCCTGACCCTTGTAATGCAAAATCACCTCAGCATTAACGTTCTCCCTGATGCTCGACCCGCCGTTCGACGCATGAATCACATCACGCACCACACCAGCCGTACCTGCCTTCACGTTCGCACTCTGCTGATCCGTCGTGATGGTCAGCGTATAGTTCGGCGGCGCGGGCTGGTTTTTAGCGAGCACGATAACACGCAAAGCAGCACCAAGATTGGCGGTAACCACCTCATTTGCAAGGGTGTTCACGTTGCGAATCCCTGTTTTATCAGTCCATTTAGTTGCCGCTTCCCATGCGGTGCCGTTGTAGTCATAGGTCTTGCCGGACACTTCGGCCGCCCATGCGGTCATCCAATCGTCTTTGTTATCAATGTGGTTTGCAGACCACCACTTACCATTGGATACGGCAATACCTACGGCCACTAGACGGCAAGCCGCATCATCTGTGCCGGTGTAGGATGCCGCGCAGTCAGCGTTCGCCTCGTTGATGGCCTTATCGATAACCGTCCCAGCGTTCGTATCACCCGCATTAACCGGATAACCCATCTCGGTCAACGCGGCCTCGACACCCGCGCGGCTCGCTGCCCACGATTCCTTGACCTTCCACTTGATTGACATATTGCCCGGTACTGTGCCACCGCCACCGCCAGACCCGGAACCGCCACCATCACCAGCAAACGCGGTTCCGGCGCTCATGCCGCCCAGCAGCATACTCGCGGCCAACAAGCCCGCCGTCACCGAACGGGCCACCCTCTTATTGGTTTTGAAACTCAATGTTTCTCCTAACCTCTATCTGATTA
>CAVFKU010000119.1:492-2275 GCA_963623245.1 Parabacteroides merdae | reverse complement strand
GGTGATACGGCATGAAGCCGCCGCCCGTGGTCAGGCGAATGGGGTAATCTTTAGCAAGTTCAGGGTCATCAATCGGGTTTTCAGAACAACCTATATATGTAGGCATTCCAGGATAGCCCAGCTCCTGCAAGATTGTGGAATTCAACTCCACCTTGCCCGTGGGCGTCCAGAACGCGCCGCGAGAGAGATATTTGCTTTGGTGCAGCGGCGGATAATACATGCGCACCTTGTCAACGAATTCGTTGTAACTAGAAACCGGCAAGCCGATGGATTGGATGATTGCCCAATAAGCATCTTCTTCTGGCTCCCATGGCCAATTTGCAGGGTCCTGACCGCAGGCAAGACCCAACTTGCGCCAGAATGTCATGTCTGTATGACGGTCATACATAGGCTGAATTGCGCGCCTGCCGCCCATGACCGAATCTGTCGCGCCATAGTGCGTGATGATGGTTGGGCGCTCCAAGGCTCCCGCCGCGGGGAACACGTAATCTGCGAAAAGCGCGGTGGGGGTGATCCAGTAATCCACAACTACCAAGAATTCCACTGCCTTTATGGCGGCCAGCGTCATCTTCGAGTCGCCGTAAGAGTTTATGGGGTTCGTTGCGTTTACGATTAACGCGCGCACCTCGTATGGGTCTTTCGTAAGGATTGCCTTGAAGACGGATGGTCCGTGCGCCTCGCAGAACCATTCGGTGGGAAGCGTCTTGCCCCACGTGCGCTTGTTCGTTTTGGAAATAAGCGTGTAACCTGGCCAAGAAGTAAGTTTGAATTTGTTGGAGCCAATCTGTTTTGCCTTCTGTTCTTCGGGCAGAAGTTCGTTTAGCTCTAGTTCTTCGTCGCACAGCGCGTTCATGATAGGTCCTGGCATGCCGTCGCCGCCGGGCACTTCTAAGTTGCCTGTCACGGCGCGCAACAGTTGCAACGCGTGAGATGTGGTTGTGGAAGAACGACCAAGTTGGTCCCACGTGCAGCCCCACTGAATGCAGCCGGGCGTGTTTGTGCAATACATCGTGGCTGCTTGGCGAATTAGCTCAGGCTCAAGACCTGTGATTTCAGACGCCCATTCCGGCGTGTATTCGCCCACGTGAGCCATGAGCTCTTCGAAGCCGTCGCACCACTGTCCGCAGAAATCGAAGTTGCACATGCCTTCCATGACCGCGCAATACAAAAGCGAAAGTGCCAGCGCGCAGTCTGTGCCGGGCAAGAGAGGCAGCCAAAGGTCTGCCTTTGCGGCGGTTTCAGAGTAACGCGGGTCAACCACGATAGTTTTCATGCCGCCTTGGATTAGGTCCCAATAGCCGTGCATGCTAGGCAGCGTGGATGCGCCTGGGTTCATGCCCCACAAGATGAGGCTTTTCGCGCCGCCTAAGTCTGTTTCGAACGGGCTCCAGCCGGCCACGCAAGTTTCTGCCAAAAATGTGGGAATCCAGCACAAAAGTGCATTGTGGAAGCCGTTAGGCGTGCCAAACTGGTTCAAGAAACGCCTGCGCGCCCAGTCGTCTGTACGGGTGGTGCCGCCCGCAGATGCCACAGATTCCGCACCATTTTCTTCTTTGATTTGGTTCAGGCGCGCGGCAACTTCTTGAATTGCCTGATCGTAATCGATCTGTTCCCACTTGCCTTCGCCTTTTTTTCCCGCACGTTTTAGCGCATGATTCACGCGAGCCGGGTGATTGACGTGCAAAAGAGCGCTGGTGCCGCGACAACACAAACCGCCTTGATTTGTGTAATCTGGGTCGCCTTCGATCTTGATGACCTCGCCGTCTTTTACATAAGCCAAAAC
>CAVFKU010000119.1:0-482 GCA_963623245.1 Parabacteroides merdae | reverse complement strand
CACCGCAGTTTGCGTGGCAGAAGTAGCATTGCGTTTTGATGCATTCTACTCCTGGCGCATGAATATCGACTTCCGCCATATTCTCCTCCCTCGTACTTTTGCTTGCAATCATTCATTGCATCTGCGTGTTTGCAGTTATCTATGCACGCTTATTCGTGCAATTGTTCTGAATTATATCCCTAACCGTTGAATATGCGCGCAAAAAGATTGTAAATGGCACGAATTGACCATGTCTAATATCCCTATTTTTTGAATATTCTTTTGCGTGAATAATTGTTTTCTCGTTGTGTTTTTGCGGGGGCGCATTTGCGGAGGTCGTTTTTGCTAATCAAACGGGTATTTTCTATGTGAATTCCGTGGCGCAAAAATTAGACGCTATGTTTAATAAATTTTCCACTTCTCAAAACTATGCATAGTTAGCCACTTGATTCTGGCAAGTTTCCAACAATAACAACTGGTGTAAAAGTGTGGCATCTATACAA
>CAVFKU010000118.1:0-2303 GCA_963623245.1 Parabacteroides merdae | reverse complement strand
CAAACATGGGCACATTGCCTGAAATGGTCATGTCATGAATCACATAACTTTCCATCTCACCTAAATATGAGGTACCAGAATTGGAATAACTGCGACTTGTTTTATTCTTATGATCAACCACGCTCTTCTTCTGGGTGAAGCTCAGCTCTGGCCACATCAAATCGTTCAAATTACGCTTCATCTTCGACCAAGTGTAGACAGTGTCCACATTCTCAGGGCCGAAGAAGGCATTGCCATCCAGACGAAGTTCAGCCTGCTTGGCATACGTGTATTTGCCGGCATTCGGGCCAATCGTCTGCTGGATGCAGGAGCCTTGATTGCCCACTTGGCCGGTGTTGCACTGCCAGTTCGTGGTGTAAGGCACGGCCACCAACAGTTTCACGCTGCTATGACGGCCGTCCCCCTCGGTGACTTTACTCTTCGGGTACAGCTTGGTTCCATCGTTGTAATCAACACCATCCCCTGGCTTCGTGCCTGGGCGAACCGCAACCAAATCACCGGTTGGATGCTGATATGGCATCGCTTCCAAGCCCAGCTCAGATGCATTCGAGAAGCTTTCCGTATCCAATTCATCCAACGTGGTTTGCGACACATCCGTAATGTTGTAAATCAGCAAACCACCCTGACCTGGCTTGCCACTAAACCACTTTGACTTCAAAGTTGCTTGACCGCTAGTGCCTTCCCATTGGCTGTCTGCTGGATTGATTGCAGTGAACTCGTCTTCACCCTTCTCATTCCATTCCCACGCCATGAAGTCTTCTTCAGTCACACCATTGGCGTTATTGCTGTCCACCACTGCAGACGAGACAAACAGCTGGAACTCTGTGCCCTTAATAATGGAGTTTTGAGTGTCGCCAGTGGTGTTCTCAATCTCCACTTCATACACGGCGTAGTTATAGCGATCCCACAATGCCGGCATACGCAGCGTCTTAATACGCTGCTCCCATGTCAGAGAAGAGTTCACCAGCGTCAACGAATGCACTTGACCAGGCTCATTTTGCGGGTTTGTCTCATTAGGCAGCTGGTTTGCTGCTGAATATGTTTGGCCAGTTTTGCTGCTGTAATACGAGTAATACTTGAGTTTGCTGCTCAGCAGAGCACCCATGTTTTCTGTGGCGTTCTTAAAACGCAAAGAGCCAACCACAGCATCGGGGTTCTGCGAATCCATCTGATAGGTGCCGTCTCCCACATAACGCGCCACAATGCGGCCAGTGAGCCACTTGCCGCGATTGTCGTCCGTGATCTGCTTATATGTGCCGTTGCCGTCAGTATCAATCCAGTATTCCCACGTGGACGGAATGCTCATAAACGCCATCTGCAGACGCGGGCCGGCTTCTTCACTGTCAACGTTCTTGAGCCACTCGTCCTTCTTGACGGTGTAAGTCAACTGTTTATCGGTTTTGGCGTAATACACATACGGCACATCAATGGTGAGCGTGACCGCATCACGATAAGCCAGTTCATCTTTTGCATCAAGATTGCCGCCCACATGTCCGTCAGTGTATTGCGGGGTGATCTGCCACGACACCTTCGACGTGGTGGTGTCAGCATTGCTGGAAATCAGATATGCATCTTGGGCATATTTCTGGCCGGTGGTGCCACTGCCGCCGTCATCATCCTGAGGGCGCAGAGACGTGACCGCCGAGCCAGACATCGTGGTGTTAAAGGTGAGCTTGTCTTTGGTTTGCGCCTTGTCGTCATTGCTTCCGCTTATGCCACCAGGCTGATCGAAATCGGTTGCAGACTGCGTGGCGGCAGCGTCTGAAGAACCTGAGGTGTCGGTTTTGGTGTCTTCTTTTTTGGTGTCAGTTTTGGAATCGGTTTTGCTGTCAGTTTTGTCGGTTGTGTCGGTTTTGGTGGTGTCTTTGGAATCAGTTTTGGAATCAGTGTCAGTTGAGATGTCTGTGCTGTCTGTGGTGGTTTTGTCGGAGTTTTGTGTGTTTTCGCCGGTTTGATCGTCGGCAGTAGAATCGCTGTCGGCATTTTCAGAAGAGCTGTCGCCTGACGAATCGGCACCATCAGCGTCTTCATTCGCAACAGTTGCGATATTTTGCTCATCGCCTGACTGCTGGCCGTCTTCCTGCTCGTCTTCTGCGGCATCTTCTGAAGACGCATCAGCATCTTCAGTCTCGCTGTCTTGCGAATCGCTGTCTTGCGAACTTTCAACCTGCGAGAGCGCATCCAACAACTGCGCCTCTGCACTATTCGCTGTTGCAGAAGGAATGCCGGCAAGCAGCGTTGCACACGCCACCAGCCACGCCACCAGCGCAATCAGCACGCGACGGCTCAGCCCCGCCCAGTTG
>CAVFKU010000117.1:0-2372 GCA_963623245.1 Parabacteroides merdae | reverse complement strand
CTACTACGAGCCCTCGCTGGCCTTTGGTAATGATGTGCAAACTTAACTCGTCTGGTTTACGATAGGGAAATATGACACCTGCGGAACGAGCAAGCGCGGTCGCATTCGCACTGAAGAACTGCGCATTAGAAGCAATGACGCCCAACGAGGCGACAATGAGCGCCGCCGTCGACTACAGGCTCGGCCATATCGATGTGGCCGCTTTAATTGATGTGGCGGACGAGCAAGCTGTTGTGGGCTCGAATAATAAGTTGTCTGACGGCAGTCTTGACGATAAACACGGCGACAAGGCATCAGGCATATTCGCGCGCACTGTGTTGCTGGCGGAACGCCGTTGGGAGCCTTCTGGAGATTTAGACGAACTCGTGGCCATTCACCGCGCCCTGTTTGACGGCGTGTTCGCGGACGCAGGGCTGTTGCGCACGTCAAACACCACAAGGGCGGTGTCCAGCGACAGCACGCGCGCACATAACCCCGAAGCGTTCTTCCCTGCGAACCTCATCGAGACGGGCGCACACAACATCGCCGTCGAACTGGCCGACAAACGCAATCTGCACGCACTGGACAGAGACGTGTTCGTGCGCGAGTTCGTGCATATTTTCGACGAACTGGGATATCTGCACCCGTTCAAGGGCGGCAACGCCATGGTGCTGCGCATGTTCGGGGCGCGTCTGGCGCACGATGCCGGCTGGGATCTGGATTGGGCAAGTGTCACGCGCGAATCATATAAAGCCGCCAAGCGGGCGGCGTATCAAGGCGACACGGGCGCATTCGAGCGGCTGTTCGACGCCATCGTACGACCGGCCAATCCCACGCGCGTGTTCCTGATTGCCGGGTTTGAGCAGGGGCCGGCGCACTGATATACGCCTCGTTCCCGCCGTCGATTGTTCAGTGGTTGATGTCACCCAAGTGGTGCTGGACATATGCATCGGCCTGCGCGTCGATAGCGTCGTAATCGCTGCAGGTTGCGTGCGAGATGATGGACATGGCGTTGTCAAGCAGGGCGGGATTGGTCGCCTGCAGCCAGTGTATGCGCGGGTCGCGGCCGAACCAGCCCATTTGTTTACGCGCCAGCCGCTTGGTTTTCTGCGCTACGTCAGCCCATGCTTCCTGCTCGTCCCATAAACCATCAAGAAGATCGAACATCTGCTGATAGCCCAGCGCCCTAGAAGCGGTCAATCCCATGCGTGGGCGCAAGCGGCGTGCTTCGTCAAGAAAACCTTGCTCGCGCATGCGCATGGTGCGAATATCGATGCGACGGTCAAGTTCTGCGCGGTCGAGATCAAGGCCGATTTGCACAGCGGGGATGATGTAGCGGTAATGCGGCAGACTGGCCGAATATGGGCGCCCAGTCAATTCGATGACCTCAAGCGCACGGATGGTACGGCGGGGATTGCGCGGATCCATGCGCGCCGCCGCCTCAGGGTCTTTGCGTTTCAACTCCTCAAAAAGCACTCCTGCACCTTCTTCACGCTCGCGCTCTTCCAAACGTGTGCGCACTTGGGGATCGGTGCCAGGAAAGCTGATGTCATCAATAGCCGCGCGCGCATACAGGCCGGAACCTCCGACAAGAATCGGACAGATGCCGCGCGATTGCAGATCGGCCATCGTTTCGCGGGCGAGCTGCTGAAATCGGGCCACGCTCATCGTTTCGTCTGGGTCGATGATATCGATGAGATGATGCGGCACGGTGGCCTGTTCCTCGGGGCTTGGCTTGGCGGTGCCAATGTCCATGCCGCGATACATCTGATAGGCGTCCGCATTGACGATTTCGGCCCGCTCCCCTTTTTCAGCAAGCCGCTTGGCTATGGCAATGCCGAGCGCTGTTTTGCCGCACGCTGTCGGGCCGACAATGGAAACAACGCGTTTAATGCCGCACATGGTAGGTCTGCCCGACTTTAGGATTGGGGTCAGCAATAAGATTATGACGAGCGGCATGAGTGACGGTGGCCGTGACAAAATCGCCGATGCGCGGCTCCTCGCACCCTTGCGGAACGCCGATATGCACCAGCACGCCAGTTTTCTCACGCCCAGTGACGCGATGCGTGGCAGCATCTTTCTTACCTTGCGTGCCGGTAATCATCACCTCAACGTCACGCCCCTCAAAGGCCTTGAGATTCTCTTGGGTAATCTCTTCCTGCAGGGCCACCAAACGCTCAAAACGTTCCTGCACTACGCCATGCGGCAACTGCTCCATCTCAGCCGCCGGCGTGCCAGGGCGCGGCGAATAGATGAATGTGAAGGCGCTGGCAAAGCGGGCCTGACGCACCACGTCGAGCGTGGCTTGGAAGTCCTCTTCCGTCTCGGAAGGGAATCCGACGATGATGTCGGTGGAGATTTGCGCGTCCGGCATGGCGCCACGCACCTTGTTC
>CAVFKU010000116.1:0-2505 GCA_963623245.1 Parabacteroides merdae | reverse complement strand
GCGCGCGGGGCCGATGGTAAGGACGGGAATCATGCTGAGCAGGTACACGATGTTCAGCGTGGTGAAATGCAGCAGGGTATCCATAAAACGCCAGAACGGTGCGTTGATATTGAAATGCATAATCCTCCCTGAATGTTGCAAGGTATCGGCGCATGTACATGCTGAATCGTGTAAGCGTTCGCGGGATAAAGCTGGTAATAGCTTGTCATGCTGTTGCGACACGCCCGCGCTTGGCCGTGCTGTCATGATGCTCAGAAGGCTGACAACGTTGCAATATAGCCGTTTTGATATTATTGAACTCAGAGTTGCTCTTTGTTAAATGACATGATAATTTGACGAGCTAACAGCTTATTTATAGACTAATAAATAACAGATTTGGAGTTAAGGAAGACCCCTTGAGACGCTATTCCTATAACTTCGGCCAGCAGTTATCTGCATGTTTCAAAGGAGATAAGATGCAGTCTGTAACAACCGCATCGGGTGAGAATGCACTCACTGACGGTGTTGGCAGCGTAGAAAGTGATCCTGCGTCAAAGACGCCTAAAGATCGTCGTGCCGCCAGCAAGGCCAAGAAAATGGCCGGCAATATTGACTACAACAAGAAGCATGGTTTCCGGCTGTTCCTGCTGGTTGCGCCGCTGCTGATTATGGTGGTGCTGTTCAGCTACCTGCCGCTGTTTGGCTGGTCTTACGCCTTCTTTGATTATCAGCCGCCAATTCCGCTGTCGCAAAGTGAATTCGTTGGTTTGCAATGGTTTAAGATGATGGTGCAGAATCCTGCCCAGCTTGCAACCATTGGCCAAGTGCTGATCAACACCTTCGCTATGAGCGGCCTGAACATTCTCACCTCGTTCTTCCCGCTGTTTTTTGCTATTGCGCTTAATGAGATTCGCGCCAAGTGGTTCAGAAATCTTATTCAGACGCTGACCACACTGCCGAACTTTATCTCTTGGGTGCTGGTGTACGCTGTGGCCTTCGCCATGTTCTCCACCACCGGCATGTTCAACGAACTGCTGCAGAATCTGCATATCATCAGCGAGCCGATTAAGTTCCTCGATTCTGATTCGCATGTTTGGCTCAAGATGTTGCTGTGGAACCTGTGGAAGGGCCTTGGTTGGGGTTCGATCATGTACCTCGCTGGCATCGCCGGCATTGATCAGGAGCTCTACGAGGCAGCTCAGGTGGACGGTGCGAACCGCTTCCAGCAGATTATTCACGTGACGATTCCGCAGCTGCTGCCCACATACTTCGTGCTGTTGATGCTCTCGATTTCTAACTTCCTGAACAACGGCATGGATCAGTATTTCGTGTTCCAAAACGCCTTCAACACCAAGTACATTCAAGTCCTTGATCTGTATGTGTACAACGTCGGCATGGGCAATAACTCCCTGTCGTACGCAACTGCGATCTCCATGCTGAAATCGCTTGTCAGCGTCGGTTTGCTGATTGTTGTGAACTGGCTGTCCAAGCGCACTCGTGGCGTATCGATTGTGTGATGAGGAAAAGGTAAGGGAGTAATCATGGCAAAGAAGATCAAGCATGGTGTCTCACCAGCTATGAGGCGCACCAAAGGCGAGAAGGTCTACAATGTCTTCAATATTGTCTTCTTCATCGTGTTCGCATTCATCTGCGTCTATCCGTTCTACTATCTGATTGTCAACTCACTCTCCAATAACGACGCTTCGGCGGCGGGCGAGGTGATGTGGTGGTTCAAAGGATTCCATCTGGAGAACTACAAGAACGTGTTGGCTTTGGACGGCCTTGTCACCGCAGCATGGATTTCCGTGGCTCGAACTGTTATTGGCACCGTGCTGACGGTATTGGCCAGCGCCTACCTCGGCTTTATGTTCACTCAGCAGAAGATGTGGCATCGTGCGTTCTGGTATCGCTTTGTGGTTATTACTATGTATTTCAACGCCGGTTTGATTCCGATGTTCATCACGATGAAGAACCTGCACTTGACCAATAATTTCTGGGTCTATATTCTGCCAGCTGTTGTGCAGCCGTTTAACATCATTCTGGTCAAGACTTTCATTGAGTCGATTCCCGCTTCGCTGCAAGAAGCCGCCGAAATGGACGGCGCAGGCACCTTGACGGTGTTCTCCAAAATTGTGTTGCCAATGTGCACCCCGATTTTGGCCACTGTGGGCATCTTCTCTGCGGTTGGTCAGTGGAACTCCTTCCAAGACACGCTGATCTACATGACCGATTCCAAGCTCTATTCGCTGCAGTATGTGTTGTACACCTACATCAACCAAGCGAATGCGCTGGCTGCTTCGGTGCGAGCAAACGCAGGTAGCGCCATGAATGTGGCGGCGCTTGCCACGCAACAAACTCCCACTTCGATTCGTATGACAGTCTCGGTGATTGTGGTGTTGCCAATTCTGTTCGTCTATCCCTTCTTCCAGCGCTTCTTCGTCAAGGGCATGATGCTTGGCGCTGTCAAGGGCTGAGCCTACGCACAGCCCGGTGGGCTGTGCGTAGGCTCAGCCTGAGTGAGGCGAT
>CAVFKU010000115.1:0-2957 GCA_963623245.1 Parabacteroides merdae | reverse complement strand
GGGCGTCTGGCGCAGTGGTGGCAACAGTAGCAATGCGATGCCCTCCTGGAGTAAATGCACGCAACGCTTCAAGCGCTTGCTTAAGATTTGCTCCGAACCCCAATACCAGCGCAAGCGCGGCTAATGCATCAGCCAACAGATGCGGGTAAATCGTACCGTTCGGCTCACATAAGTGTGAAAACTCGGCAAGACCGGCCAATCGCCGCTCTTCGCCCGCCGTGCCCGAAGCCACGCCGCTCATATCAACAATCCAGCCGTCTTTAACACCGATCTGCCCTATCGACGGCTCGCCGAGCGTGAAGCCAATGGTACGCCCGCCTGGCGCAACGTTCGCTTGACGAGCCTTGCTGCTCACCACTGGATCGTCAGCGTTATAGACCAGCGCCTTTTTCACGCCATGGAACACTTTGGCTTTGTCGGCGGCATAATTGTCACGCCCGCCATGCCAGTCGAGATGATCGTCGGCGATGTTAGTGATGACTGCACAATCAAGTTCCAGCGAATCAGTGAAGTGCATTTGGAAGGAGCTTAATTCCACACACAGCACGTCGTGCGCAGGGTTGGTAGCGCAGCCAGACAAGCTCATATCCATATTGCCGGAAGCAATATTGCCCGCGGTTGGCGCGTCAAAACCACACGCACTCAGCATGGCGGAAGTCATTTCAGTAGTGGAAGTTTTGCCGTTGGTGCCAGTAATACCAATCCAAGGAGCCGGTTTGCCGGTGCGCTCGTTGTTCACTCGCAACTGCCAAGCAAACTCGACCTCGCTCATCACACTAATGCCTCGACGCTGCGCTTCAAGAATGAAGTCGGTGCGTGGGTTAAACACGGGAGAAACCATCACATAATCAATGCCGCGCCAATCGACACTATCGAAGGAATGCAAGTCCGCTTCGCTTTTGCGTTCATCCACGCTAATAACATGGGCACCGCGCTGAACGAGCACCCGCGATAGGGACGCGCCGGAAACACCTAGGCCAGCGACAAGCACCGTCGTATTAGCGAAGTCCATACTGCTCCCCTCCCCACATCACCTATGTAAGCTTTTCAGTCTCTCAGACGAACAGCGAACCAGATCGGGCAACCCAATCACCATAGAAAATCATCAGACCAACAAGCACAAACATGAGTTCCACCATCCAAAAACGCACCACAACCTTGGATTCTTGCCAGCCAAGAAGCTCGAAATGATGGTGAATCGGCGCCATTTTGAACACGCGCTTGCGTGTCATTTTGAAATAGCCGACCTGAATCACGTCGCTGGTTGCTTCAACCACATACAAACCGCCGATAATAATGGCTAAAAACTCGGTGTGCGTGGCAATAGACAGTGCAGCGAACAAGCCACCGAGCGCAAGCGAACCGGTGTCACCCATGAAAATCGTTGCAGGGTTCGAGTTGTACCACAAAAAGCCAAAACAGGCGACTGCAGCACACACCGCAATAATCGTCAAGTCAAGCGGATCGGAAACAGCGTAAGAAAAACCGGGGCGCTGCGAGCCGGACAGATGGTAGCTTTCCCAAAACGCAACCATGCCGTACCCTGTGAAGGCAATCATCGACGAACCAGCCGCCAAGCCGTCCAGCCCGTCAGTCAAGTTCACTGCGTTCGTCCATGCGGTCATGAGGAAAGTCACCCAAATCACAAACAATACTATGGCTAAGAACTGACCGGCGAAATCAAAACTCAAGAATGGATCCTCAATGAAGCTCATACCAGCTTGAGCACTCGGGAAGCCTGATTTTGTAGGCAGCAGCAGTGCGAGCACCGCATATACCGCAGCAAACAGAAACTGGCCGATGAACTTGCCGCGCACCGTCAAACCTTCGCTCTGCTTCTTGCGCACCTTGGCGAAGTCATCAATAAAACCAAGCAAGCCCATGGACAGCATGGCGAAGAGCACCAGCAGCGCCGACCAAGAGAGTGATGTGCCATTGCTTAAATAGCGGTATAGCGCCGAAGCAAGCCAGCCGAGCAATACGGCAAGATTGATAACAACGCCTCCCAGCGTTGGAGTACCGCGCTTAATTTGATGCGATTGCGGCCCATCTTGGCGAATATACTGGCCGTAATGCAGTTGATGCACCAGACGTATCAACGCAGGAGTGCCGATGATCGTAACAATCAGCGACACCAGAATCCCGATGATGAGCGCGATCACTTAACGTCTCTTTCTCTTATGCCTTGTCTGCCGACCAGCGTTCGGCGAGTGCACTTAGGCCAGAAGCATGCGAGCCTTTGAGCAGCACCACAGTGCCGTCATGCTCGCGGGCAATACTGGCGACGAGCGCATTCGCTTGATCAGTGTCGTGCACCCAGTCTACAGAAATGCCATCCCTCATGTCGAGTGTCATGTCAGACAACGCGGCAGACGCCCCTTCCGTCAACGCTCCAGCCAATGCGTCAAGCGAGGAATCCGCGGTGCTACCCACGGCAATAACACGATTAACGCCAAGACTGGCTGCATATGTGCCAATAGCACGATGCAACTGTTGCTCATCGCCACCAAGCTCCAACATCGCACCAAGCACCGCCACACGATATGGCTTAGAGCAGCCTGCCCAACGCGCTAATTCGTCGATGCCTGCACGCATGGAATCAGGGTTTGCATTAAACGAATCGTCAATTAAAGTGAATTGCGCTTCGCCCAGCGCGACCTGAGAAACAGCCATGCGATGCGGGCTGATATGCTGCTGTTCGCCAAGCACGCGGGCTATATCACCGAGCGGTAAGCCCAGCGAATATGCCACAGTGGCAGCAGCCAGCGCATTCATCACGTTGTGTGCACCAGGAATAGCCATGTGCACCTGCACCTGCTCTTGTTTGCCAGCGCCAAACCCACCTGCAACTAACGTGAACGACGACCTGCCGTATTCATCAACGCTCACACCCTGCGCAAACATCGCATCCACGCCAGCATTCGTCTCTTCAACACCGAAGCGGAGCACCTTACTGC
>CAVFKU010000114.1:0-3030 GCA_963623245.1 Parabacteroides merdae | reverse complement strand
GTATAGCCATTTCCCCTCCAACGGGGAGGATATGAACGCCCCGGCCTATACATCATCTGTCGATACTGCGCAGTTGCCTGCCAGAACTCAGCGCCATATGGAGTCTGCATGAACCAAGCACTAGATGAGGTAACTCCCTCCATGCTAGTTGCAATCGACACAGATCCCTCTGTAGCGCTCGATACGCGACCCACGACGCCTGACGGTGCATTGCCATTGACCCCACTGAACAAGGCCGCCAGATGGGCTGTCAGCATGTTAAGGAGCAGGGCCCGTACAGTAACGTTCTTCACGCGACTGTAGTTCGTGTTGTCCAGGTACAGCGAGGCCTCGGTCCAATACAGCTCGATAGTCGTATCAGATACCGTAGAAAACTCAGGATACCTCGCTCGGAATGTCTCCAGATCGAACGAGGCGACGGCCATTAGGCGGCCGCCTTCTGGATCCCGGGCATGGGATTTTCAGGGTTCATGCCAGTCAGATAGTCCGACTTGATTCCCTGGCGTTCCTTGCTTGCACTGACCGCAGAGTCTTCGCGAGCATAGGCGAAGATCAGCTCGTTCTTGATGTAAGGCTGGTTCTTGTGAGCCTCGGCCCATGCATCGAACAGATCCTTTTCAACAGAGGTAAAGCCAAAACCAAATCGTGCTTCCGGGTGGCCCGAACCCCGCAGCACGGCGGACTTGCCGCCGTGATGCAGTTCGAGACCACTGGGGATTTTGCAAGCCACAGTGACCCAATTACTCATTACACACCCACCATCGTTGCGAAGTTAATGGGGCGGAAAATAACAGCACCCCAGGTACCAGCCGACTTCTTCTGCTTCCAGCTGGACATTTCAGTAATGACCGGATGAGCACGCAGCTTCTCAGTGAAGCCGCAGATACCAGCCTCAACACCATCCAGTTCGCCAACGATCAGCTGAACCATTTCGCCAGCGTCAGTCGTGTATTCCGGAGCATTGACAAACTCGATGTTCGGGAAGTTGGTCTTGATCTGGGTCAGGACGTTGACGTTGTAATCGTTCGTGTTGTGCAGGTACACAGCAACACTGGGCGAGTAGCACAGCTTCATCGGGGTGCTGGCATCAACCAGGCCCTGAGTCTGACTCTGCAGCTTCTGGAACAGCTTCAGGATGTCGGCGTAGATATCCAGCGCACCCTTGCTCGACCATGTCAGGTTGCCCGACGAGTCAGCGGTAGGAGTCATGGCGGGCAGCAGCGACGGGTCATTCAGGATGCCGTAGTTCTTCAGGCCATCAATGCCATAGAAGTACGACTTGTTCTGGAACTTGTTCAGGGCGAAGATCGAGGCCTGATTGACACGACCAGCGTAGTCAATACGAGCCAGACCAGCACGCTCCAATTCCAGCTGGCCCCACTGAGTGATGACCTGGAACTGATAGCTTTCGCGGAATTCCCAGTTGGCGTTGGCCGTGGCATTACCGTTATTGCTGTAATCGCCATAGCTCGACACCTGGCCAGTCATTTCGACGACCGGGAACTGAGCCGAGGCAGTGGTCCAATCACCACGCTTGGCTTCACCCAGGATCTCCGTCGCACGCATCGGCGCGAACAGGATGTCGATCTGGCGCGGGTCCAGGTAGTTAGCCAGGTAGGCAGGGATACCGCCATTGGCCTGAGTGCTCAGAGTGGGGGCAGCATCAGCAGCAAACCCGTGGATCGGCAGCTGATAGTGGACGCCGGACTCAGCCAGCTCCGCGAGGACTTGATTAATATCTTGGTGCATCTTAAACCCAGGTGGTCATTTTGATGAGTTCACCAGCAGCGCCTGAGCTTGCAACGGTGAAGCCGGTTTCAACAGCGCCCGAGACGGTATCGCCTGCGGTGCCAGTGCTGATCGAGCCATCGGTGGTAGAGGCAAACACCTTCTGACCAACGGTAGCAGCAGTCGAGGAGCGGACCCAGAAAGCACCACGGGTGAACAGGGTCACCGGGTAGCCCTCAGGGATGACCAGGCCAGCCTCGTCAGACAGGGTCTCAATCAGGCCCTGATGGTCACGGTGGACAAAGCCAGCCGGAGCAGCAGTGCCGTAGCTCGACACCAGTGAATTGGTATCTGAGTCAACCCAGCCGAAAGCGGCAATGGTCACGCCGGAAGCATCAGCAACCAGGGCGGCATCGCCAGCGAGGTAGGTAGCGCGCGGGTCGGCGCTAGCAAAGTCACCCTCAACAGCAGGCGACTGATAAATTTCAACAGAGGTTTGAAATGCCATTAGATAGTCCGGGCACGCTTGAAATGGGGGATCAGCTTCTGAACGTTAGAAGCACTGTCTGCGGCAAGAACCGGCTTGGCGTCAGCGGCGACACCCTGGCGATGCAGCATCTGAACCATATGGGGCAGGGCGGATTCATGAACGCCATCGACATTCACACCCTTAGCCTTCAGGGCATAACGATAGACTTCAGCAGCGCTATCCATAGCCGGCAGTTCACCGACCAGGCTGCGTACAGTGTTCTCGGCCTCGCGTACAGCGCGAAACTCAGCGCGTGCACGGGCCAGGATGGCGGCGTCGTCAGCCCGCTTCTCTCGCTTCTCTTTCAAATATTCCTCGCGGTCTTCTTTCTGTTCCTTGGACTTGTCGCGCTGATCTTCCTTAGCGCCATCGGACTTCTCGTCCTCTTCTTCGTCCTCGGCAACTTCGTCAACTTTGCAATCAGAACGATCAACCGGGCCATCGGCATCTTCAGCCTTCTTGACCTTCTTGTCGTCGTCCTCGTCTGCAGCAGCAGCTTCCAGAACGTCATCATCCTCGTCCATGCACGCCTTCGCGTCATAGGCAACGATGATCTTGCGGGCCAGCATGTCGGTGTCGATTACGGCACCATCAGCGGCCAGCTTAGAACGCAGCTCAGCGTTCAGAGCCGCTTTGACAGCGGCCAGCTTCTTCTTACTCATTCGTTTTCCACTAGGTAATTGGTCGCTGACTAAAACGTCAGCTCCTGCGCGCCCCACAGCTACAAGGGCTACGTGATTTCCGACAATATCAACCATGCGTCCGTCATATGG
>CAVFKU010000113.1:0-3066 GCA_963623245.1 Parabacteroides merdae | reverse complement strand
TTGTTGGATGGAAGATATTGAGCAATACCATCACCAGCTTGAAAGACGACCCCATTACTGCTCAGCTGGATGATGTGTCGCAAGTTGCCAAGCTTGCAGGGTTGACTGGTGTGAACAATAGCCTGTCGGCTCGTGCTGGAACTAACACTGGCTTGGCGCAAGCGACCTCTTTGGCAGATGGTGCCTCCACAGTTGATAGCAAGAACACGCCCCAGAAGACGGATGTGAGCGTGGTGAAGGGTGCTGATGGCACACAGTATGAGGTGAACCATCATTCCATCGCCTTCAGTTTCGGCAATGCAGCCAACAGCACTACTGATGATGACCCGACCAAGATTCAGCCGGGCGAATCCGTCAAGCTGCTGATTGTCACGCAAATGACCGACGAACTGGACACCACGTGCGACACCAACGCAAAGGGTCAGCCCGTGGCCGGTTGCGACGCTGCGGCGAAGGCTGGATATTCCACCGAGCCAGACAAGGCCTTTGTTGATCAGAATGCTACGTCTGAAGGCAAGGTGCTTACCGCTCAGCTGGACGTGCAAGCAAACATGAAGCACACCTATGCTCAAACGCAGGTGATGAAGAGCCAGCGTGGTTCCAGTGCTTCCGACGCTGGCACCAAGGGCGGGCATAGCAACACCAGCTACACGCTCAGCACTTCGCAAGTTGACGATGCAGACGCGCGTCTCGACGGCAAGAAGCAAACTGGTTTGCGCATTGTTTCAAACATTAAGCGCGACACAATGGACACCAGTATTGGTGTTACCTACCGTTATCTTGACCCGAGCGAATATACGGAAAGCAGCTTTACTGACAAGAGCATGTACACATCCGAACTTGACGGTGCGTACATGTCGCCCACTGCCACCCCGAATTCATGGGGTCAAGATATGGCGCCAAGCGAGGTGACCATCACCGGCATTGCAAACCAGACGCTGCATTCGGCGGACGTGACCGTGACGGTGGACTTGACCAAGAACGTGTCCAACACCAAGACAAGC
Organism: Parabacteroides merdae; assembly: GCA_963623245.1. Lineage (GTDB taxonomy): Bacteria > Actinomycetota > Actinomycetes > Actinomycetales > Bifidobacteriaceae > Bifidobacterium. Next base: position 2,062 of record CAVFKU010000113.1, on the reverse strand, counting down.
GCCGATAATAAGAAAGCCACCTACAGCGGCAAGACGGTGTATCGCGGTTATGAGTTGACTGCTCAGGCAGGCACTAAGACCGCTAAGAGCACTGCCAAGGCGGCGGCTGATGCTGCGGCGACTGAGACGGCTGGTGAGGAAGGTGGTGAGGAAGGTGGTGAGGAAGGTTCCTCGACTGACGAGAAGGACAGTGCAACTGACGAGGGCGCTTCTGGCGACGAGAAGACCACTTCCAGCCTGACGCCTGTGGCGTATCCGAGCGATTTGCCGGAAGGTAATGCTGCGGCTGGCGACGATATTGTGAACGGGCGCAAGAAGCTTGTTGTGCAATACTACGACGACGGTGTGCCCTATTGCTTGGCTGGCAACGGCGACGAAGTGACCGAAAACGGCACGCTCAAGCAAGCCACTGGTGACGATTGCAAGGGCAAGAACATCCTTGGATACACCTTCGATCCGCGCGACGACAACGGCGCTCTGCTGTTGGACGACAATCAGCAGCCCAGCTGGAATGGCAAGCCGAGCGTCAATGGTGTGGAATCCAAGTGGAAGACCTACGAACAGCTGCAGCAGGAATACGGCAACAGCACGGATAAGTCTGGCCAAGGCCATTACGAAGACAGTTCTGTGTTCCGCCGCGTCTCTCGTGTGCGCTGGACGTATTATGACGTGCCGGCCGCCAAGAGTGTAGACAACCCCGGATATTCCACACAGAAGGTGACCGCTTGGACCTTCGACGACGTGGTGCTGCCTGGCGTGAGCCTGTACAACGATGAGCGTGGTGAGAAGGAAATCGAACAGATTGATTCTTCTGAAACCATTGTTCGCGTGGACATGGGGCTCACCCACACGCACGACGAGAACACTGCTCACGCTGATTTGTTCGGCACTGAAGCAGCGGCCGACAAGACTGAGAGCAATGTCAGCGGTGACAAGGCTGAAGCCGATACTGAAGCCGAGCCTGAGGCTGTGGCCTTGCTTGCCGATGGGACTGATGTTGGCACTGAGAGTGGCACCACGACTGATGGCGGCAGCACTGGCACCAGCACGACGGAGACCAGCAAGACCGAGACCGAAGGCACGTTGACCGGTTCGACTGACCATGCGGCTCAGCTGGTCAAGTGGGATCAGAACGCAACGGCCAAGCTCACGGTGTGGCGTCGCACGCCTATCACAAGCTTCCAGACGCAGATCTTCCAAACTGAAACGCAAGCCAGCCAAGTCTTCGCGGACGCGGTCGAGGCACAACAGGCCAAGCAGAAAGAAGCCTATGTGCCTGGCGAGCGCTTCTGGTATCGCTCCACTCTGCGCAACGAGAAGAAGGGTGCGATTAGCTGCACTGAAACCGGCAAGCACGGTTCCAAAGACTGCTCCACTAAGGGCGGTACAAGCGTGGTGAACGCCAACCTGCAGGGCGAAGCGTTTGATCCCGTGCTCTACGAGAACATTCCTAGTGAATACTTGACCAACCCTGGCACCGAAGAGAAGTTCACGCTCGACGCGTCAAAGATTAAGCTGCGTTGGAAGAACCATAAGGGCACGCTGCTTTTTGACAACACCAGCAATGCTGTCACCGGCACGGACAAGTACGAGCTCAAGGTGGAAAAGACGTCCACCAACGACACTAAGGACATGACCGGCGCCACCAACGTCAAGAAGCAGTTTGACACGGATGGCAAAGGCACTTCGAAGCTGGATTTGCGCGAGGACGGCGCCACCGAAACCACTTCTGTGGACACTTACGCCATCACCTTGGTTGCCAAGGATGGCAAGCAGGAAGTCCGCATGAACGTGGGCGACGTGATCGAGCTGTGGTACGAAGTGCAAGCCAGCGTTGACAATCTGCCTCAAGCCATGCTTGATTCAGACAATGATTTGACCACCACCAGCGACCGTGATTCGATGGCTGCTTGGCCGACGAGCATTGGCCTTCTCACTTGGAGTGGATACCAGTATCTGGATTCATATTCTCAGACCATCGGTAGCTATGAAGGCGGTAAGTTCGCTTCCGACGTGATGAACATGGACTATCTTGTGCACGACGCCGGCTTCACTGTTGATC
>CAVFKU010000112.1:0-3091 GCA_963623245.1 Parabacteroides merdae | reverse complement strand
CACCGCCCACGAGCACGCCCCTGCTTTCAATCAAGAACTCACCGCCATCTGGGAGGCGCGTCACCTCATCATGCTAGGCAAAGTCGTGCTCGCCGCCTCCGATGTGCGGCACGAATCCCGCGGCTCGCTCAAGCGCACCGATTACCTGCAGCGTGATGACGAGCATTTCCTTGCGCATTCGATGACCGACGCGAGCAACACGGTGACTTGGCAGCCCGTGCACATCGTGGACGTCGAGCCGAAGAAGCGCGAATACTGACAGTTCGCGGACAATGGTTTGTGACACAATAGTGTGCTGAACGAATAGGAGACTTTGCACATGACGAACACCACGGTGACTTTGCAAGTGCATCGGTTCACACCTCGCCCCGAACGCGATCGCACCAGCAGCCCGTTTGCTCGCACAAGCTCCCCGTTCGCTTCCTCAGGCGAAGGGCGCCGTCGCCCGCGCGGCAAGCAGTGGGTGCAGGAATATACGCTTAAAGCTCGTCCTGAAGACACAGTGCTCGACTGTCTGCTGACCATCAAACGCACCATTGATCCGACGCTGGCATTCCGCTATTCGTGCGGACATGGCATGTGTGGTTCCGACGCGGCATCCGTCAACGGCACGCCTACGCTGCTGTGCACCGCAAGATTGAAGGATTGGGCAAAACCGTGCACCTCCGGCTCTGCAGCCGATGACGATGGGTTCCGTTCCACCGGCGAGCCCACCACCGACGCCACCACCGAACGCAACGAAGCTGGGGGCAACAGTCTCGGCATCATCGAGCTTGCGCCACTGCCTGGTTTCCCTGTGCAACGCGATCTGATTGCCGACATCGACCCTATGCTTGAACAGATCAAGAAGCTCAAGCCGTTTCTACAAGCGGACGGAGTGCTCGCCACAACAAAAGACGGCAAAGTCGATGTTTTTGAATATTTGCAGCACCCTGACGAACTCGCACGCTATGAGCAGTTGAGCAACTGTATCGCCTGTGGCGTGTGCGAAAGCTCCTGCCCCGTCTTTGCAGGCGGCGATGCCTTCATAGGCCCAGCCGCATTGATTTCAGCCAGCCGCTTCATCAACGATTCACGCGACAGCGCCACCCAAATGCGCATGGATGCCATCGACACCGCCGACGGCGTGTCTGCCTGCCAGTCGGTGCGCGCCTGCACTCGCCAATGCCCGCGCGGAATCGACGTCGGTGAAGAAATGTGGCAAATTATTACCAAGGTAAGAGAACGTTAACACGCTTATAAGGAGCTTCACATCATGGATCAGACTACTTACACCAATCTGGCTAAAGCTTGGCAATACGTGGAGGATCACGCATTCGCCCGCCAAGCCCCTGAACTCAGTGAAGCTCGAGCATCTGCTCAGACAGACGGCATGGCTCAAGGCTCAGCAGCGCAGGCACATCTGCTGGCATTACTGGCACGCATGATGAATGCTCAATCGGTTATTGCTGTCGGCACTGGCTCGGTGGTTGAAACACTTGAGTTAGGACGTGCTCTTGACAAGGAAAGCCAGCTTACAGCGGTTGATTCATCTGCCCAAGGCATCACTCTTATTCGCCAAGCTTTTGCAAGCCTACAAGACGAAACATCCACCACCTTGCGTGCTGTGAATGCTGAAGCCAGCGAGTTTCTGCCCCGTCTCAACGCCGAGAATTACGACCTAATCGTTGTGGCCGGCGACCCGAACAATTATGTGCCTGCATTCAATCAAGCTCCGCGACTGTTGCGCGCGCGAGGCGTTATTGTGTTTACTGACATGCTAGCACTCAAAAGCAGCAATGGCGGTGTGATGAACCCTGCAGATCGCAGCGATAAGGCAACCGTAATGCGTGAGTTGCTTGACATTGTCGAAGCAGACGAGCGCTTTGACAATGCTTTAACCCCGACCGGCACCGGTCTGCTTATTGCTGTTAAACACTGATTGCACTAGTAGCAACACGCACTGCTTCATCTGCATCATCGGTGAGGGTAACAAAGTGAGGATCCACGCCGGAAATCATGCCATTCTCCACAACCATCCCTGTCAACCAATCAAACAAGCCTTGCCAATAATCGCAACCGAACAGCACCACCGGTATCGAGGTGACCTTATGCGTTTGCACCAGCGTTAACACCTCAAACAATTCATCAAGCGTGCCAAAACCACCGGGGCACACGATCATGCCTGACGAATATTTAACGAACATGGTTTTACGAACAAAGAAATAGCGAAAACTCATACCGAGATTCACATAGTCGTTAATGCCTTGCTCATAAGGAAGTTCAATACCGAGTCCAACTGACTTGCCTCCCGCAAGCGCAGCACCGCGGTTAGCTGCTTCCATGATGCCAGGCCCGCCGCCGGTAATGACAGCGATGTCGCGCGAAGCGATCTGCTCACCCATGTATTGCGCCGCCTGATAATACTGCGAATCTTCTTGAGTACGCGCCGAGCCGAAAACGCTGACTGCCGGACCAAGTTCTGCAAGTGCACCAAAGCCGTCGACAAATTCGGATTGAATGCGCAACACGCGCCACGGGTCTCGATGCAGCCAATCAGCAGACTGGTCGGCTTTCAACAAGGCGGCTGTGGAACTGTCATCTGGAATCAGGTTTCCGCGCAGAATCTCTGGGCCTCGATGGTATGTGCGCTCAAACGGCACGGATGACTGAGAAGAATGTTGCATATCCATATGTCAACTCCCACCCTATGGGTCTTCTACACTAATGTTTACTAGCTTCCGCCATTATTGTAGCGAATAAGAAAATGCCCATTGTTATTTCAAACGAACAACGCCCCCTCAACTCGGACACAATAACAAGTAACGCTTCACCCAGTCAAATAACAGAGAACGGGCTCATTCAGCCTCAATAGCGGAAGATTCGTCCTGTTCAGCATACCGCTTAGATTGCCGACTTAACAGCACGCCTGAAATCGTTGCAGCCAGTAGCGAAGCGAGCAATACACCAAAACGCGCTTCGGCTGATAATTCCGCATCAACATAGGCCAATGAGGCAATCAGGAAGGAAACAGTGAAACCAATACCACAAGCGCAGGCTGCTGGGAATAGGTCACGCACACGCAAGCCTTTAGGCATCTTCAGGCCAGCAG
>CAVFKU010000111.1:0-3289 GCA_963623245.1 Parabacteroides merdae | reverse complement strand
AACGCATCAGGATAATTCGCACCACTCGCAACAATCACCGTACTCGCCACACTCGGGAAGGCGCGAGTAACAATCTCACTCATCGTGTCATACCGAGTTGAACCAGACAAACGCGTTGACTGAACCACTGTCCACTTCGCATACAGGGTCACATTGTTAGCAGACATAACCCCTGTTTTGAAATTCCAAGCTGTTGTGCAGGCCTTGTTGGTATACCAGCCACCAAACGAATAGCCGCTTGCGGACGGACTGCTCGGTTGAGCAACAGTTGCACCATATTTCACTTGCTGCCGTGCTGGAGCTGAACCGTGGCCATTCGCATCAAAAGTAACCGTATACGTGTTGCGAGCGTAGTAAATACGCACCACAGTGCTGCCATTACCAGCAATTGTTGTCTGCTTAACTGCACCGGCTGTGAACCCTTCGTATGACTTCGCCGCTGCTGCTGTGGACGCGCCAGTTGTACCCCACTTCGTTTCCACCACATCTGGCGTTGCTGGATACGCACCGGACAGGGTTTGCTTAATATGCTCCACCTTGTATGCAACATCCGTTCGCACTGCCCACTGCGCATACAGGGTTATCACGCCATTATTTGTCTCCGTGAGGTTCTTCACCTTGTCTTGGTCGCTATACGATTGGCCTGAACCATTAGCCTCAGTGTTCCAACCTGTGAACGTATAACCAGCGCGCGAGAAACCATTTCCCGTCAACGACTGCTCCACGTCGTACGTAAACGACTGATCGGACATCACACCTGTTACGTCACCCGCATTGCCCACAAACTTCACCGTATAGGTATTTGGTACATAATCTGCCACGTATGTACCTTCACCAGCGGGAATATCCCTCGCACTGTCGTACACCTTGCCGGTGGCTTTGTTCTTCCACTTACCTGATGTTGTGTAACCAGTCTTCTGTGGCGAATATGGAGGGTCAAGATAGCAATTAGCACCGGGCTTCAGCGTGAATTTTGCCCCTAATCGCAACTCTTGCAGCCTAGAAAGGCCATAGAGCATATATCCACCATCGCTCACCTTTGTGGTATCAAAATTCGACAAATCTAATGACTTCAATGCGAATGTTCCGTAGGAAGCGAACATATGGTACATACTCGTCACATTTGACGTATCAATCTTGTCGAGATTCTTGAACTCAACAAGATTGAGGAACTGATACGCATTGCTGCTTGCTGAGAACAGATATGACGAATCGTCAGGAAACTTAGGATAGCCACCTTCTGCCCCAAACACCACGTCATAGTAAAACGAATTTTCAGCATTTGTAGTTGCGCAGCCCTTCACAGAAGCGCCGTTATCATTATCTACTATTTCACCAGCATTCCAGCAAGTTGCTCCCGTGGTTTCAGTGGGAAGACCTTCTTGGAAGGTGATAGTGCGCACGCGCCCGTGATAAATGTTGTCGCCGAGCACAACACTGCGTTTATCCGCTGACTTGCGCAGCGTGCCTTTCACGCCTTGTGCATGCGCAGTAATGGAAGTTACTGGACACATGCACACTACTAGAACAGCCGTGAGCAAACCTGCCAGCAGCCTCACCAACAAGCCGCTTGGAACAACTGTCACCTTACTCAATATCCATCTCATCATCATGCAACCCTTCAATCGCCTCGCCTGCCCCCGCCAGCCAACATATAAACGCAACGCCATTCATGCGGACAAGTCGCTAGGGGGATTCACATACCTCTGCAACAGTCCCACCATTTTACCAAATGGCGAGACTGTTGTGATATGGAAAACAGCAACTGATGAAGTTACAGCTTGGGCAGGTATTTGCGCAACTCGTACGGCGTGACCTGACGGTTGTATTCGTCCCATTCTTGGCGCTTGTTGGCCAAGAAATACTCGAAGACATGTTCGCCGAGCACATCAGCCACGAAGTCAGACTTTTCCATAATCTTCAAGGCTTGACCAAGAGAAGACGGCAACGGTTCGATGCCCATGGACTGGCGTTCCGCATGAGTCAACTCCCACACATCGTCGCTGGTGGGCTCGCCCAACTGCATCTGCTTATCGATGCCGTCAAGACCAGCTGCCAGCAACACCGAATAGGCAAGATATGGGTTAGCAACCGGATCGAGCGCACGGAATTCCATGCGTGCCGCATTGCCTTTGCCTGGCTTGTATTGCGGGATGCGCAACAGAGCAGAACGGTTATTGTGTCCCCAGCAAACATAGCTTGGCGCCTCACTGCCGCCCCACAAACGCTTATACGAGTTGACATATTGATCGGTGACTGCACAAATTTCTGCCGCATGGGCGAGAATACCGGCAGCAAATTGGCGAGCCGTCAAAGACATGTTAAATTCTTGACCAGCTTCATAGAAAGCATTAGCGTCACCCTCAAACAGGCTCAAGTGGGTGTGCATGCCGGAACCTGGAGCATTAGCCAAAGGCTTGGGCATGAAGCTCGCATGCAGACCGCGTTCAAGTGAAATTTCCTTAACCACCGTGCGGAAGGTCATGATATTGTCGGCCGCGGTGAGCGCGTCCGCATATCGCAAATCGATTTCGTTTTGCCCAGGACCGCCCTCGTGATGAGAGTATTCCACAGAAATGCCCATTTGCTCGAGCATATTCACCGTGGCGCGGCGAAAATCCATGCCTGGGCTGCGCGGCACATGGTCGAAATAGCCGCCCGTATCAATAGGCGTGGGGCTTTGCGACCAATCGTCCTGATGCTCAAACAGATAAAATTCGATCTCTGGGTGCACGTAGAAGGTGAACCCCTTTTCTTTAGCCTTGGACAGCGCACGCTTCAAGACATAGCGCGGGTCTCCCAAGCTTGGCTCGCCGTCAGGGGTGAGCACATCGCAGAACATGCGGGCTGTGCCTTGAGGGCCGCCTCGCCACGGCAGAATCTGGAAGGTGGAAGGATCTGGCTTGACAATCATGTCGTCTTCAGAAACGCGGGTCATGCCCTCGATGGCCGAACCATCGAAGCCAAGCCCTTCCTCGAAGGCCACTTCGAGTTCAGCCGGCGCGATAGCCACGGACTTCAACGTCCCCAGCACATCAGTGAACCATAGGCGAATAAAGCGCACGTCGCGTTCTTCAACTGTGCGTAAGGCAAACTCCTGCTGCTTATCCATAAGGCCTTATCCTCACACCCGCGTGTTATGGCTTTGTTACTTTATACACGCGCTCTTGCATATTATTTGGCAACAGCAAGCGCTTCTTCAAGACTGAACGCGCGAGCGTACAGCGACTTGCCCAGAATTGCCGAATCAACGCCGCAGTGAGCCAACTGCTTAATCGCTTTCAAATCG
>CAVFKU010000110.1:0-3433 GCA_963623245.1 Parabacteroides merdae | reverse complement strand
GTTTCATAACTAACCAGCCCAAAACGCGTCGGATAATCACCCTCGAGACGCGTGAGGAAGCCGGGCGCCTGTTCTTGGAATATTGATGCCAACATAAGCTGAATATTAGCACTCTACCCGCGCTAACTTTCTAACTTTCGCTAAAAGTTAGAAAGTTGATGCTGCCAACGCATAACAATCTCTCAATCTTTAACAGCGAACACAGGAAAGTTTTGCGTCAAGAAAACATGAGAAACCATCCGAGAGAAACAAAGCAAAACACATCCTGTTCACTGTTATTTCAAGCGAAACTCCGCGCCACTTGAAATAACAGGGAATGCGATTTTGTTGGATTGTTTCAAGCTCATTACCCAGCGGCTCAAGCATCGCTATAATGTATGTGCAATGGTTAATATTGTACGTGCAAATAAGCGAGGTTGATAATGACTGCATCAACGCTGACCATACGAATGGAAGACGACCTCAAGCGCTCGGCCTCCGACGTGGCGAGCTATTACGGGCTGGATCTCTCAACGGTGGTGCGCGCCGTGTTCAAGCAGATGGTGAACACGCAGCGCATCCCATTGACGCTCGCCCCCGAGGAACTCAACACTGCAAGTCGAAACGCGACCATCGAAGCGGACAACTTCATAGCATCGGGCAAAACAGGGCGCTTCACCAACGGGCATGACCTGCTCGAGGCGGCGATGGCCTGATGGGACGTCTGAGCGCTGACTTCGCAAAAGCCTTCAGCCGAGACTTGAAGAAGAATGCCAAGCGACGCGGATGGGATCTGTCACAACTCGAAAACGTCATCGACCTAGTGGTGGAGAACACCCCAGAGACACTGGAGGAACTGCGACGACGTCACAACATGCACACATTGTCCGGCACTTGGCACGGACGATACGAATGCCACGTCGCCAATGCTGGGGACTGGCTGGTGATCTGGTCATCAAATGATACGGTCGCGTTCTTTGAACGCACCGGCAGTCACGACGAGCTATTCCGCTAGACAGTCACCCAACGCTAGGCGGCGAGATTGTCGAAGGATAGGAGGCGATCGCGATAATACTCGTACTGCTGGCGGCGGGCTTTGATTTCGGCAGGCAAGCCGGAAGCAAGATCATTGGTAAGCTTGTCAAAACGGTCAAGAATAGCGACGATTCGCTCTTGCACCGGCAACGGAGGCACAGGAATTCGTATCTTAGCCAGGTCATCTTTCTTGATTTCCATTACTTTCGTTCCATGCACGTACGCGCGTTTTGCTTGGGAAAACTCTCGGGTTTGAAAATAATAGGAAAGATACTTTGCGTTCTGCTGATGACGAACAACAATCGAATGCCCGCCTGTCACAATATCTGAATCACCAAGCCAAGCAACGGTCTTGCAAACATCTTCAAGATTTTCGCTAGTCGCAGTCACAACTAGATCGTTTGGATGCACCACCAAAAGTTTTGATGCAAGCTCTTCACTAACGAATGAGATTGTATGAGTTGCGAAAGTGTTGTACTTCGTATAAATCTGCCCATAGTGAATACAGCCAACACCATTACTGACAAAATCTTTCTTTTGCAGACCATTGCCCCGATAAAGCTCAGCAAAGGAACCCAAAGACTCGCAATCAACACCATTCGGACAGTGCTGCGCAATAAGGTCAGCAATTAGGGCATACCCCCCCCCTGCATTTTGCAGGGCACTGAAATTAAGCAGTTGATCACGATAATAGGCGTACTGCTTGCGCCGCGCCTCCAGCTCCGCCTCCAGCTCCGCCTCCAGCTCCGCCTCCAGCTCGCTGAACGAATCCAAAATCCGAACAACCTCCTCCTGCACCGGCAACGGAGGCACAGGAAATTTACAGCGCTTAAAACCTTTCATATCTACCGAAGCAAAACCACCGGCATGAACATTGGCCTTACACCACTCATCAAGAACATAACAGTAGTAATTTACAAACTCCGGCAAAAGTAAATTCACATACTCAGGCTTCCTCGTAAGAACCGTAAATCGCTGATTCGTTAAAGCATCCACTTTCAAAAGCGCATGCTCGCCAATAGTGGCAGTCGTCGCAATCATGACGGAATCTTTAGGAAATACCCTTCCACCTTTAACCCCAAGCTGATTCACATGCTGAATAGAATCAAAAAGAACATGACCATTCGCGCGAATATCTTCCATACGAAACCACGGAACAGTCCCATCTTCCCAATATTCCGGTTTTGATTTAGAAGGCGTATACCCATTCTTTAGGTCAAATACCTCTGAAACACTTTTATACTCAACACCATTCGGACAGTGCTGTGCAATGAGGTCAGCAATTGTGCTCATCGCGTGGCCTCTAGGTCTGCGACGATAGCGTCGATTTGGGTGCGGAGTTCGTTTTCTTTAGCCACGATGCTGGCGATTTGGCGGTTGAGCTCGGCAATGTCGATGTGTTCGCGTTCATCTTTGGGCTGCACGTAGCCGCTGACCGAAAGCACGTAATCGTTTGCGCGGATGGTTTCAAGCGAAGCCACGGCAGCGAAATGCTCGACCGGCTCGCGCTTGACATACGCGCTCATAATGGCAGCAATATTCTCAGCAGAGAGCTGGTTTTGGTTGCCGACATGCACGAACTGTTCCGAGGCGTCAATAAACAGCACATTGTCGTCAGTTTTTGATTTCTTCAACACGATGATGCATGTGGCAATAGACGTGCCGAAAAACAGGTTCGCTGGTAGTTGAATCACCGCGTCAATGAAATTGCCTTCAAGCAAATATTTGCGGATCTTCTGCTCTTTGCCACTGCGATACAGTACACCAGGGAATTCAACAATGGCCGCCGTGCCGTTTGCGGCCAGCCACGACAGCATGTGCATAGTGAACGCCAAATCCGCTTTTGATTTCGGAGCCAACACGCCCGCTGGAGAGAACCGAGGATCGTTAATCAGCGTGGGATTGTCATCACCCTCCCAGTTGGTGGAATACGGCGGGTTGGACACGATCACTTCGAAGGGCTCATCATCCCAATGCTGCGGATTGACAAGCGTATCCCCATAAGCAATGTTGAAATTGTCGTAATTCACGTCATGCAAAAACATGTTGATGCGGCACAGGTTGTAGGTGGTCAGGTTTTTCTCCTGACCATAAAACCCTTGCTTAACCCGATCCTTGCCAAGCACCTTGATGGATTGCAGCAACAGCGAGCCCGACCCGCAGGCCGGATCGTATACCTTATTCACTTCAGTCTTGCCGTGGGTGGCGATGCGGGTCAGCAGCTCGCTAACCTCTTGCGGGGTGAAAAACTCGCCGCCGGACTTACCCGCGTTCGCCGCGTACATCGTCATCAGGTATTCGTAGGCATCGCCAAAAGCGTCAATCTTATTGTCCGCAAAACTTGCCGCACCCAAATCAAGAGCACTAATAGCGTTCAACACACTCACTAGTTTTGCGTTACGCTCCACCACCGTGTCAC
>CAVFKU010000109.1:0-3621 GCA_963623245.1 Parabacteroides merdae | reverse complement strand
AACCAACACCTCGCGACACGTGTCAAACTGCTCGGCATGGAAAGTGTGCGCGTAAGTAGCAACAGATTGGGGAATAAGTAGGGTGGGTGGTAGCCTTGGCATTTGATGCGCATGCTGGTGGTTAAGCGCATACCGCGCATGGGCATGCATATGAAGGAAAAGGAAGCTGTAGAAGGAGTTCGCTCATGTCCGCTGCAATCCGCCTGTTGCGCACTCAGGCCAGCAAAACTCTTGCCCGCTACAGTGTTTGGTTTGTAGTGCTTTGTTTTATCTACAGTGTTCTTCTCCTTATTGGCTACTCGGTTCCGCAATCCGCAGTGGAAGCTAATCGGCAGCAGAGCATTCAGTTCCTCAACAAGGAGGGACTGTTTTTCACTCCGTTGTATGGCAACACAAGGTTGGATAATTTTACCGATCTGCTGATGTTGCGCGGCTGCGCCGGTTCGAGTGCGGGGGGGGGTATCAGTATTCGATGCCTTTAACTTCTATTCGCGCTATTGGCACGGTTGGTTTATTTTAGTTAAACCGCTGCTTCTGCTCGGCAATATCACTGTGGTGAGGGTTATCTACTCAGGGATTTTCTTGTTGTTGCTGGGCACTGCTCTGATTATGATTTCGCGCAAACTTGGTTACGCATTCTCAATGGCGTTCCTTTTGGCGTTACTTCCTGCTCGTTTGGATATTGTTGCGGTGAGTTTGCAGTATTCACATGTGTTTTGGATTATGTTGCTCGCGGTTATTTGGCTGTGTTGCGGCAAGCACTCGCGCGCCTCAGTGTTGCTCAGCTTCTTTGTGGTCGGTTCGGTGACCAACTACATTGATCTGCTTACAACTCCAGTGCTTACTCTTGTTGTTCCAATGGCTGTGGCGCTGCTGCTGAACTTCAACGCTAAAAATACTGAAGACACTGAAAATTCTGAGAACGCCGAAAGCGTCGACGGTATTTCCGCCCGCCGATTCTTGGCATTCCCTGTTCTGGGCGCCATGAATTGGGGCTTCGGCTATGCGTTGACGTGGAGCATGAAATGGCTGCTTTCCACACTGATTACAGGGCAGAACGTGTTTGCGGACGCGGCAAGAAAAGCAGCTAGTCGCTCTTACGGTGCTGCGGATAGCGATCCGGATATACACCCGACTTTTGTTACTGCGATGCAGCGCATTTGGCAGCAGTTTATCTATCGCGGAGACGTGTTCATGTACGCGGGTGTGGTGCTTGCGGTGTGTGTTGCTGTGGCGTGTCTTCTTGTGCAGCGGCGTGCAGTGTGCGAAAAGGCGGCGATTGCTTCATCGTTCAAGAGCATGGGGATTGTGAGCGCGCAGCTTTTGCTAACAGCGTTGATGCCAATTGCGTGGGTATTGGGTTTCGCGCAGCACACGTGGGTGCATGGCAGCTTCATGACACACAGGATTCTTTGCGGCACGCTGCTGTGCATATTCTTCATTATCGGTTTGTGGTTAAAGCGTTTAGTCCTTTGTGTGCCAAGAGCTCGCGCAGCCAGCGTTCGAGCTGATTTGCTAGAGCAGCAAGCAGGAACGACAGCCCGATGGCTGCGGCCATGAGCGCGAAGTAAGTAAGTATCCCAAGCATCGCAGACATTCCGTAAGCCTGCCTAAAAGAAGACCCGGCTGCACGAAGAATGAATTTAATCACGACATGCTGGAACATAAAAACGTATATTGAAAGGTTTGCAGCCCATGCGATAAACCGCCCTGCAAGACATGTTGAAGGGGTGGCGAGCCAAGCAGGCTTTGTAATTGAACGCGGGTAAGCAATGAAAGTAATCGCAAGAATGACGCCTGCAACCAGCGTTTGTTTGCGCACAATATTGAGTATCGGATTGGCAGGAAAGAGAAACGATAGTGCGATTAGTGCGATGCCAATTGCAACCCATGCCCACTGCGGGCATTGCCTGCCCCATGCTGACGAACTGCAATCTGCGGCGCACGCATTCCACTGTTGTTTTATGAAACCAATCGTGACGCCCAGAGCAAAGGTGCAAATGCAAGTTGTGAGCAGTCGGGTGACTGTGGGATACAGCCCGATTGATATGAACAAGTGTGGCAGCAGGCATTCAAGGGCAAGCAGCGCAAGCACAGTCACAACAAGATATTTGCGCATGAACACTCGAAGTGCGGGCCAGCAGAATGTGACTAAGAGGAAGGCGCCGAAGAACCATTCGCCCACAAGGTAGAACGTTGCCACGGGGTGCTGGGGAAACAGGTCAGCCACATAGCCGTCTACTCCCAGCAGGGTCAGAATAATGCGGTTCCAAGGCGCAGAGAATTTCACAGTGCCAGTGACTGCACGGCAGATAAGCACAAGAAGATATGACAAATAAAACGGAACGAGCAGGTGAGAAAGCCGTTTCTGATAATAGTTTTTGACATCGAGATGGTCGAGATTGAGTTCTTTGGCTCGCATAAGGCCAGAAAGCATAAAGAAGGTGAAAACTGCAAAATCACCCAAGCTCACGCCGAGAAATGAGACGGACCAGCCAAGCAGGTGAGAAGCCTCTGGGGGGGGGGTGTTCCTAGCTGATTCCACGTCAAAATGGTAAACAACTATTGACACGCATGCGATTGCGCGAAGAACATCGTATCGGTATAGCCGTTTGTTTGCCGCCATGCTTCTCCTCAATCGTGCTGCCCATAGTGTTGCTCGAAGGCTTGGCTCAGTCTACTGTAATACACAGCGTTCAGCCAAACTGCCGATTACCTATGTTGCATGTGCTGCAAGCTTGTCAGGCGATTGTGATGGTATGTGTTTGCTAGCCTGTTCTGTTGTGTTTGTTGGCTGCTGGAGCAGTGCACGCTTTGAAAGGTGCAAAATATGAGTGTAAGTGTTCAAAGTGCTTCGTCTGCAAGCGTTGTTGCACCGGTTAATGGGGGGGGGCGAGCGGTCGGCGCGCCCAACACACATGAACGCATTGAGTGGATTGACATCGGCAAGGGTGTTGGCATTGTTCTTGTGACGTTCGGGCATTTGCGTAACGGCGATGGGCAAAGCGTGTGGCTGCCGGCTTTGGATTCGCTTATAGCGGCAATCTACTTGTTCCATATGCCGTTGTTCTATCTGCTTGGTGGGCTGACCTTTAGTATGCGTTCAGGGTTCAAGGCGTTCCTGAAGCGCAAGATTCATACGCTGCTTGTTCCGTACTATGTATTCTCGCTGTATTTCTTGGCAAAGCCAGTTGCTGTTTTGCTGATTCCCTCGATGCGGGAGACATTCCAGACGAGCCACGACTATGGATTGGCTCATCAGTTTATCGACGTTCTGATTATGGGCAATGGCCTGTGGTTCCTCATGGCATTTTTCGTCGCGGAAATCATCATGTACGCCCTGGCGGTTGTTACCCGTAGGAATGGGGTTGCGCTCAGTGTTATTGGCGTGGCTTTGATAATTGTCAGTTACCTGTTCGATGATTCTGTCGCCTCTGTGCCGATTCCTTTCCAGCTGCGGCGTGGTCTTGGCATTGCCGGATTCATGGCTGTGGGGGTTGTGCTTCGCAGCTGGTTTGTCACGCTCAATAGGCGCGCGGGCGCAATGCTTGGAGTTCCTTGTTGTGTTGCGCTGGTTGTAGTTGCTTGTGTGTTGCTTTCACCATTGGTTTTCGGTGGCTG
>CAVFKU010000108.1:0-3708 GCA_963623245.1 Parabacteroides merdae | reverse complement strand
GCCATACTCTCCCCCGCCGCCATCGAGCGCGCCGAACGCGTGGAAGCCAACGTGAACCTTCCCGGAACAAACCGCTGGGTGCCGCCGTTCCTTTCACTGTCCACCGCACTGGACAACTCACGCAAAGACCAAACGCTGAATACGCCCGCCATCGCCACGCTGATCATGATGAACGATCAGGTGCGCTGGCTTAACGACAACGGCGGCATGGACTGGGCCACCGCGCGGTGCGCCAAATCCGCCTCGACGCTGTATACCTGGGCAGAGCGAAGTGACTACGCCGAGCCGTTCGTCACCGATTCCGACGCGCGCTCGAACGCGGTGGTCACCATCAACCTGGACGAATCAATTCCCGCCTATCAAGTGGTGTCAGCTTTAAGAGACAATGGCATTGTAGACACGGGTGGATATCGCAAGCTGGGGCGCAACCAGCTGCGCATCGCGGTGTTCCCCTCCATCGAGCCGTCAGATGTGCTCGCGCTCACCAACTGCATCGATTATGTGGCAGAACGGCTGTAAGGTGTGCTTATGAAGTTCGCTCCGATTATCGACCCAGCCGTGCGCAAACGTGCCCCCAAACCGGTGCGCGTAGATTTGCGCAAAGTGTTTCTTATCGGCACGGCAGTATGGCTTGTGGCGCTGATTGTTTGCGCCGTGATGACCGCTATGGGCGCCGATGGGCTGAAGGGCGCGCTGATTATCTGCGCGTTCGGCGTGCTGTTTGGCGTGATGATGCTTATCTGGGAGTATTTCGACCGTTGGGATTACCGGCGTTTAGGCCAATAACAGACGCCTTTACGGCTGTTTGCAATATCGCATTAACGAGCCAAAGGAAGCGTAAGGCTGAACGTGCTCCCCTGCCCTAGGCAAGACCATACCGCAGCAGTGCCGTGATGGGTGAGCGCAACATGCTTGACAATAGCCAAACCCAAACCCACGCCATCCGCACTGCGAGTGCTCTGATCCGCTCCGCGATAGAAGCGCTCGAAAATACGCGACTGTTCGGCCTTAGCGATGCCTTTGCCTTGGTCAATTACGCGAATCACAGCATTGGCACCGGTTTTGTCACGACCCACCGACACACTCACGCAACCGCCTTGCGGTGAATATTGCACAGCGTTTTCAACCAGTTTGGTCACAGCAGTACGAATCTGTTCCGCATCACCGTTGACTATCAGATCACGATCGCCGCGCACCATCACACGCACATCAGGCGACTGAACTTGCTCGACCACGTAATCAAGCTGTTCCACCACGTTAATGCGATTCGCCATGCTGGGAGTAATTGGCTCCTGCGCTTTGATCAGCAACAGTAAATCAGACATCATGTGATTAAGATGGCCCGAGGTGGAACGCACCTCACGCGCTGTGGCACGAATACGCGCCGTGTCCAAATCATCACGTTCAAGCTCATCGGCAAGTCGATCCAATGCTTGAGTAGGAACCAGCAGCTGCTCGGAAACATTAACAATAAACGCGTCTCGAATCTGCGCGAACCGCACACTTTCGCTCACGTCGTCCAACATTACGACCACGAACCGTTCATCAATACGACCCACCGTGACCTTAAGCCAATTCGGACGCCGCACGCCGCGCACACTTAAGGCATCTTCGCTGTGGGAATCATTCAAATCGACAAAGCGCTGGGCGGTTGTCGTCTGTACGTCAAACAGCCGGCGTCCACCATTGTCTCGCACCTCACGCACTGCAGCCAACACCTGCTCGTCAACAATGCGATCGTCTTGCATAATGCCCAGCCGATAAGCCTGCGGATTGGCGGTAATGACATCATCGTTACGGTCCACAATCAGCGAAGCACTGGGCAGAATCGACAGCAGAGACAGCATCGCCTCGTCAAGCTCGTCATCGTCATCATCATCTTCACTGCGACGAGCACCACGACGAGCACCGCGACGGCGATGCTTACGAAAACGCCGAACCATATCACCACACCATTGAGCAGGCGTAACACCGCCCAACCAGCGTTCGAACAGCGGTTCAAGCCGTTCTGCCAATGCAAGAAAAATCGACAAGACAACGGCCAGCCCAATAATGGCAAATACCACAAACACCGCAACAGAAGGCAATGGCGAATCTGACATAGCAATATTGTTTCATATCGGGCACGACATGAAACATGCGTCCATAACAATAGGACGAGGCGTTATGTATGAAGAGCGATATACATGAAGCAATATGAACGGCTGGTGAACATTCAGTTGAACAATAAACCAACTTCATGCAATACGACACCAACCAGCGGCAACACTCGATAGACTTAAACAAGATTGAATCAGCAAACAAGAAAGGCTTAAAACAATGCGCGTGATTTTTAACGAAGAGATGCAAGCTGTCGCCGACAATCTTGACTGCATGGCGCAGGGCGTACGCAAGGCAATCCGCGGCGCAGGTGAAGCGCTGTTGAACGCGGATGTCGAAGCCGCGCAGACCGTCATCGACGGAGACGCCGAGCTTGACAGGCGCAAAGACAGCGTGGTTGACCAGTGCGTGCGCTTGCTAGCCAAGCAAAGCCCTGTCGCTACTGATTTACGCGTGGTGGTTTCCACCATGCGACTAGCCACCACCTTCGAGCGTATGGGCGATTTAGCCAAACACGTGGCCGAAACTGCTCGCCGTACCTACCCAGCTTCCCCGCTGCCCGACGAAGCCAAAGAAATATTCGAGCAGATGCAAGAATTCCTTGACGCCACCAGCGACGATTTGGTGAGTATGCTGGCCGATCGTGACGCAAAAACTGCCGAACGTATCATCATAGAAGACGACAAGCTTGATGTGATGCACCAAAAAACCCTCACGCTCGCGCTAGACGAGAGCGTGGAAATGAGCCGTCAGCAGATGATTGACGTGGTATTGCTCGGCCGCTTCCTCGAGCGTTTGGGAGATCACGCCGTGTCTGCTGCGCGCCAAGTGGTGTTCATCGTTTCTGGGTTTGACCCATCTAAAGAGCCGAGCCGAGATGAAGAAGGCATGATCGACTGAGCGAAACGGCAGCAAAGCCGAATAATCTTTCTCGAATAGCAAAACGGGACGCCTTTGGTGGGCGTCCCGTTTGTTGATCGTCTTGCTTTAAGGAAAGAGAATCACTTCTGACCTTGGGCGGCGACAGCGGCGGCACCGGCGGCGGCAGCCTCCGGGTCGAGATATTCGCCACGCGGCTTGATCGGCTTGAAATTCTCGTCCAGCTCGTACAGCAACGGCATGGCGGTGGGGATGTTGACCTTAGCGATCTCTTCTTCGGAAAGGTTGTCAAGCATCTTCACGATGGCGCGCAGGGAGTTACCGTGCGCAGCGATCAGCACCGTCTTGCCGGCCTTGAGTTCCGGCTCGATGTCGGACTTGAAATACGGCTCGACACGCTTGACCACATCGGCCAGGCACTCGGCTTCCGGCACCGGATCGCCGGTGTAGCGCGGGTCGCCGTTCTGCGCGTATTGGTCGTTCGGATCAATATCCGGCGGCGGGGTGGCATAGGAGCGGCGCCACAGCATGAACTTCTCGTCGCCGTATTCCTCGCGGATTTCGGTCTTGTTCTTGCCTTGCAAAGCGCCGTAATGACGCTCGTTCAAGCGCCAGTTGCGGCGAACGGGAATCCACAGACGATCAGCCTCATCCAGCGCCACATTGGCGGTGTTAATGGCACGGCGCAGCATCGAAGTGAAGACAATGTCCGGCAGGACATTCTTCTCC
>CAVFKU010000107.1:0-3954 GCA_963623245.1 Parabacteroides merdae | reverse complement strand
TGCCAAGACCGTAGACCCATTCCTTGGTTTCGTTGCCTTGCGCATCGGTACCGGTAACAACTTCCTGCTTCCAGCCCACGTTTGAACGCTTCGGGTCAACGTCGTCCATTTCTTCTTTCTTAGAAGTGGACGGGTCAGCATCAACAGCCAAGCGGAAGCCTGCAGGAACTGGCAGGTCGTGTGAATCCTTGTCATCCAAGGCTTCCTTGCCGCTCTTCGTTCCATCGCTGGCCTTAATTACCCAACGCACTTGACGGAAAGCAGAACCAGACTGCTGCGCACCGGGGAGTAACTTGCCATCCGACAGTGGCGCTTCCCAGCCGTCATGCGCGCGGTTGGTGAGGTTAATCACCACATTGGTTTTCTTCCCGTCAGCGTCACGCACTGGGTATCCGTTGGTGGCACCAATCTGATACCAGTTGCCGTCGGTGTAGTCTTCTTTAACCTCATGGCTGGCGTGCAGCGTGCGGTCGGAAGTTGTGGACATGTGCGAATACTTCTCATATCCACTGCTGTCTGTGTCAGACCACACACCGGTTGTGCTTGAAGTCAAGTCTGCGTCACGCACATAGATGAACACGCGCAGCTTCTTCTCTTGCTCAGCCTTCTTCTTCGACTCCGCATCTTCACCATCGGAACCTGGAATCTCCCAAATACCGGTGGAAATGGACTTCATACGCGACTTCATGCGATATGCAGACGATGCATTGGCGTCGGTGCTGATGCTGTCGGAAGTACCGTAATACGGCACCTGCCAATCAACAATCATTGAGTTGCCCGTGGTGCGGTTCACCGCCTGACCGATAATCAGCTCAGCTTCGTTGTCGTAATAAGCATCGTCTTCCGAAGTGGTGCCAAAGTCAGGGTTAATGACGCTCGCTCGTGTGGACTGCGTATCCGCACGCACAATGGGCGTTTGCGGTTTAACCAGAGCAAAACCGCCATCATGCTTGCTGGTGGTATACACGTCGGTCAGGTCGCCGTCCTCATTGTGGTCAACGCTGCCGGAATCGCTTTCCTTATTGTTCCAAGTGAAGGCGTCCTTCTCTTGCACGATGAGGCCACTGCTTGACCACGGGCCAGCCTTCTCAGCACTACCAAACGGCTTGTTCTTCACCGTGCCATCCGAAGCAACATGATCCCATGCTGTGCTGGTCTTGTCAGTGCCCTTAGAATCGGTCCAAATCCACGAACCGTCCGTCTCTTCAACGGTGGCATACAGCTTGGAAGAGCCGACTTCCCACTCGTTTTCTGGCTTTTCTTCCTGCTCGCTGCTTGTTGCTGCCAAGCTGATATTGCTTTCAGCGTTAAGCGAGCTAGCAGCCTTGGCATTCTTTGTCTTGGACGTGCCGTCAAGGCTTTCTTCAGAACCGAGGTTGTCCACACGTGTACGCAAGCGAACTGTTAACAGTTCATCGACTCGCAGAGAACCGTCGAGCTGCACACGACCTTCGGACTTGCGATACGCATCCATCAAGGTGGTGTACTTCTCGAAGTCTTCATCGGTGGCAGTGTCTGGCGGGGAAACGCGCACGACGATCTTCTCGCCACTGTGCCTCTTGGACTTCACGTTGGCACCAGGCTGGCCGAGAGAGGATTCAGAATCGCGCTCAGGGCCACCGTAGTTCAAGTCACGGTAATCGTCTTGAGACCAGTTGGTTTGCTTCTGAATCTCGAACACCCAGCCGCGCTTCTTCAAATCGCTCGGATAGAGCACTTCTGTGACCAGCTCGTTCTGGTTGCACGTCCCCTTCTCAACTTCGCTAGCAGAGCACTGCTTGTAGTGCTTGTACACCACTTGCAAGCGGTTTTCAATCGCCTTCCAAGCAGCGTCGTCCTTCAGGGTGCCGTCCGCATTGGTTGCAATCTGCTCCTCGTCGTAGAAGGTCACACTCTTGGGCAAATCGAAGGTGAAGGAATACTTGGAGTGCAGAATCTGCGACTTCTTGGTTTCCATAGAGCCGGTGAACCACAGCAGGTCATCGTACTCATATGTCGAGCCGGAAGCAGTGTTCTTACCGGCTGTTTCGCCGGTGTCTTTGCATTCGACCCCAGAGTTGCTCACGGCGTTGCAATCCTTTGCAGGCACATGCTTTTCAACAGTGAGCGTTGAAGTAACCGCAGGGATAAGCCTTGTGAACTTCATCAGCGCCATCACGCCGCCGTCTTGAACCACAATGGGCGTACCGTCGGAGGTTTGATAGTTGCTGTAGGAGTTCGACGTTGAAGGTTGGGCGTCTTGCCCATCCTGATGCACCTGGGTTTCGCCGGTCAGGCCGTCGCGCAATGAATCAGGCAAGCGCAGATGCGGGCGGAAGGTGTAATCTTCCACGTCAATGTCGCTGCTGGCTGCGCCGCGCGTGCGCTGATCTTCGCGCGTTTCGGAATACACGCCACCGGAACCAATCCAAGTGTTGTTCTGCACGCCGGACACGGTTTCTTTGCCGTCGTTAGCGCTTGCAGCAGGCACTTTGCCTTCAGTGGTGCTCTTGCCGTACTTCCACACGTCTGCGCCTGTATTACCCCAATCAGTGATAAGGCGATCGGTGTTCGTGCTGGACACGCCCGGTTGAGTGCTACCTGCATACAGATACACGTTCTCATACATGGTCTGCGTTTCAGGCTTGCCTTCGGTATACAGCGGGGCGGCAAACTGGCCAGCCTTAATCTGGAAGGTCAAGAGCTTGCCGAAGTCAATATGCGCCAGCGTTTGCGCACGGTTGCGATCCCAAGCATTGCCCTTGGGGATAAAGCGAATCACATAACGGCCGTTTGTGCTCTTTGTGGTGGTTTCACTGTTGCTGCTTTGCAAGCTGCGCATCAGTGAGTTTGCCACACGCAAAATAGCTGATTCGCCAGTGTCTTCGCTTTCGCGCTCCTCTTCTTCCATTTGCAGGTAAGCCACTTGCACAGTGAAGAGCTTTTGAATCTCTTCCTGGTTGGGCATAACAGCCGCACTGAAGCTGCTGGCATCACTATCGCTCAACATAGCCTTCCAAGCGCTGTCGCTTAACTTGTGCCAGTTGCCGTCATGCGAATAGAGTTCGCCGTTCTCGTCCAGCACACCCATGCCGTAGGGCAGCACAGCCGTAGCAGTGGGAAGCCACAATGTGCCCTGCTGGCCGTTGCTTGCCTTGCTGCCATTGGTCTTTGCCGCGGCAGGCGCAGAGTTATCCAAATGGAAGTTCAGCTTGAACGTGTCAGCTTCGCCAGCCAAGTTGCGCTTATCAGCGGTGGTGTTCATACCGTTGGCACCAACACTCGTCCATGTGCGCAAAATCGGGCGCTTAGACACTGCAGACGAACCAGACTGGGCGTAATATACCCTGCCAGTGGTGGTATTCCTGTCAGCCTTCTTGTAGTCTGCGGCAGTTTTCTTGCCTGCGCCAGCCTTCTGGTCAACGGCGGCTGTTTTCACAGCATTGCTCATCGGGTTGCCAACCACAGTATTGTTCTGCACGTTGCGCCCCTTGGACACATAACCAATATTTGTAACACCGCTATCGCCAGTCTGCCAATAATAATCAGGGCCGGTGAATAGCGTGGCAGGGAATACACCAAGTGACGACGGATAACGCTTGAACTCAGGAGCGCCTGGATAGCGTGTACCCGTCTGTTTCGCGCCCGAATGATCGGTGTCGTACACCGAGAAATAGGAGCTTGACTTGCTTGGCTCAGTGCCGATGGTGGCAGCGGAACCGTTAGCACGATTCAGTGTTGCGTAATCCATAGGCGTGGCCAAAATGCGGTCGTTCCACTCGCCATTGGCGTTCTCGGCAAACATGTGCACACCGAAGTCCACGCGATAACGATAGCCGCGGCCATCGGTGTAGTTGTCTGGATCGGACGTGTCGTCAGCTGTGCTGTCCGAAAGACGGCCAACCCACTTGCCGAGATCCTGCTTAATGGTCACGCGAATCACCCACGGCTGGGTGCTCTCGTAATAGGACTTCG
>CAVFKU010000106.1:0-3974 GCA_963623245.1 Parabacteroides merdae | reverse complement strand
CTTATCGCCTAGGTCGCGTAAGATAGTCGGCAGTGTGTCCTAACGCGCACGTGATGTGCGTGTAATTGGACTGCAAGGAACTCGACCAATCCGAGGAGCAGAACGTGGTAGATATTGTTGACAAGGCGCTACGTGTAGGCGAAGGCCGTCAAATCAAGAAGCTTGAAAAAGTAGCGAAGGCAGTCAACGCCTTGGAAGATGAGATTTCAGCGCTTTCGGACGAGGAACTGAAAGCGCAAACGCCCAAGTTCAAGCAGGAGCTAGACAACGGCAAGAAGCTGGACGACCTCATGCCTGAGGTGTTTGCCACGGTGCGCGAAGTTTCCAAGCGCACGTTAGGGCAGCGCCACTTCGATGTGCAGCTTATGGGCGGTGCCGCACTGCATTGGGGCAATATTGCCGAAATGAAAACCGGTGAAGGCAAGACCTTGGTCGCCACCCTGCCGAGCTATTTGAATGCTCTGGAAGGCAAGGGCGTGCATGTGGTCACCGTCAACGACTACCTCGCCAGCTATCAGAGCGAGCTGATGGGGCGTATCTATCGTTTTCTCGGCATGAGTGTCGGCTGTATCATCACCGACCAGAAGCCGCCGGAGCGCCGCAAGCAATATAACGCCGACATCACATACGGCACCAACAACGAGTTCGGCTTCGACTATCTGCGCGACAATATGGCGTGGGAGAAAGGCGAACTGGTGCAGCGTGGCCACCGCTACGCCATCGTCGACGAAGTTGACTCTATCCTGATCGACGAAGCTCGTACCCCGCTTATTATTTCAGGGCCGGCCGAAGGTGATGTCACTCGTTGGTATCGCCAGTTCGCCAGGCTGGTATTGAAGCTCACTCGTGACGATGATTACGAGGTTGACGAGAAGAAGAAGGTTATTGGCGTCAAAGACGCAGGCATTGCCAAGGTCGAAGATTTCCTCGGCATTGACAACCTGTATGAGCCTTCTAACACAGCTCTGATTGGTTATCTCAACAACGCCATTAAGGCCAAGGAACTCTTCTTGCGTGATCGCGATTATGTCGTTGCTCACGGTGAGGTGCTTATCGTTGACGAACACACCGGCCGTATTCTGTCAGGTCGCCGTTATAACGAGGGTCTGCATCAGGCCATCGAGGCCAAGGAAGGTGTGGAAGTTAAGGCAGAGAACCAGACTTTCGCCACCATCACGCTACAGAACTACTTCCGTATGTACGACAAGCTTGCCGGCATGACTGGTACTGCTGAAACTGAAGCGGCCGAGTTCATGAGCACCTATAAGCTGGGCGTGTTGCCGATTCCGACCAACAAGCCGATGATTCGCGAAGACAAGGACGATTTCATCTTCCGCACTAAGAAAGAGAAGCTCGCCGCTATTGTCAAGGACGTTGCCGAGCGTCACGCCAAGGGTCAGCCTGTGCTGCTTGGTACCGCGAGCGTGGAAAGCTCTGAGGTCGTCTCCACGCTGCTTGACGTGGCAGAAATCCCTCATCAGGTGCTTAACGCAAAGCAGCATGACAAGGAAGCTGCAGTTGTGGCTGTGGCAGGCCGCAAGGGCGCTGTCACTGTTGCTACCAATATGGCCGGTCGAGGTACTGACATCATGCTCGGCGGCAACGTTGAGTTTCTTGCCGACGCTAAGCTCAAGGCCGAAGGCTATTCGCCTGAAGACACGCCGGAGGAATATGAGAAGCGCTGGCCGGGCACGTTGAACGAGGTCAAGGCGCAAGTCAAGGACGAGCATGAGGAAGTTACCGAGCTTGGCGGCCTGTATGTGCTAGGCACTGAACGCCACGAGTCTCGCCGTATCGACAACCAGCTGCGTGGTCGTTCTGGCCGTCAGGGAGACCCTGGCGAATCCCGCTTCTACTTAAGCCTAGAAGATGATCTGATGCGCCTGTTCAACACGCAGCTTGTTGCCCGCGTGATGGCCAAGGGTTTGCCTGAGGGTGAGCCGATTCATGCTAAGAGCGTATCTAAGGGTGTGCGCACCGCACAGAAAGCTCGCGAATCGCAGAACTTCGAGATTCGTAAGAACGTGTTGAAGTATGACGATGTGATGAACAAGCAGCGCAGCGTCATCTACGCTGAGCGCCAAGCCGTGCTGAAGGGTGAGGATATTCACGAAGATATCGAGCGCTTCATCACTGACACCATTTCCAGCTATGTCAAGGGTGCTAACAATGGCTCCGACAAGCCCAAAGATTGGGATTGGGAAGGTCTGTTTAAAGCGCTCAATGCTGTGATTCCCACTGATGTGACCGTTGAAGAAGTCGAGGAAGCCGCTCGAGGCAAGAAGGGGCAGAAGGCTCTTGACGCTGTGTGTGCAGTGATTATCGAAGACGCCAAGGAGACATACGCCGATTTTGAGACGACTCTAGGCACAGATGGCTTGCGTCAACTTGAACGCCGTGTTGTGCTTGCTGTGCTTGACCGCAAGTGGCGTGAACACCTCTATGAGATGGATTATCTCAAGGACGGCATCGGCTTGCGTGGTATGGGTCAGCGTGATCCGCTGGTGGAATACCAGCGCGAAGGCTATCAGATGTACAACTCCATGATTGAGGCCATCAAGGAAGAAACGGTTCAACTGCTCTTCCATGTGGATATTCAGCAGATTGCTGAAACTGAAGATCCCAACTCTGAGGCCGACGAAGACGCCGTTGTTGAGGACGCTGAAGCTGAACTGGGTATTGTCTCGTTCGGTGATGAAGACAATACTGAGGACAATGTTGAAGACAACGTTGATGCCATCGGTGAAGGAGATGAAGAGTTGCCTCTTGATGAGGATGGCAACCCGATAGTCGTTGGTCCTGCGCCATCAAGCCATGCGGAAGGCAAGGTTCCGGCATCGAAGAAGCCGAAGAGCGAAGAGCTTAAGACCCCTTGGGCTGACGGCCGCACGTTCCCTGATACGGCAAAGAATTCGCCTTGCCCTTGCGGTTCCGGCCGCAAGTACAAGATGTGCCACGCTCAGAACGAGAGCGCTGAATAAGCATCTATCGCTTGTCTATAAACGACCGCTGCATCTGAAGTTAACAGGCGCGGCGGTCGTTTGCATAATCTTGAATCTGCCAACTATATCGTGATGTGGACGTTCACCAGAGCAGATACATCCGCTCGCTACAATAAGCCGCATCACTGTACTGACTTATTGGGCGCATGAGGGCGCCAAGGAGAGCATCATGGCCGATATTACCTTCAAATCGATTCTCACCAAGCTGGTCGGGGGAGCGCATCTGAGCGCTGCGGAATGCGAATGGTTCGTCGACGACTTGATGAACGGCAATGCCGACCCCGCCGCAGTGGGCGCGGTGCTAGCCACACAGCAGCAATTGGGGCTCACGGCCGACGAGGTGTCCGGCGCAGCTAAAGCCATGGTTTCCCACGCTGTGCCGCTGAACGTCTCTGGTGAAACCACAGATATTGTTGGCACTGGTGGTGATGGTGCTGCCACGGTGAATCTGTCCACCATGGGTGCGGTGGTTGCCGCCGCAAGCGGTGTGAAGATTGTCAAACATGGCAATCGTGCTGCTTCATCCAAGTGTGGTGCGGCGGATTGCTTGGAGGCCTTGGGCTTGCCGCTGGAGTTGAGCCCTGAAGTCGTGGCTGAAGTGGCTGAAGAAGTCGGCATCACATTCGCATTCGCCAAGACCTTCCATCCGGCCATGCGTTTCGTCGGTCCGATTCGTGCCTCCTTGGGCATTCCATGTGTGTTTAATGTGCTTGGCCCCCTAACGAATCCGGCTAACCCGAAGCATATGGCCATTGGCTGCGCCAACCGTGCCATGAGCCCCGTGATGGCCGCCGTGTATGCCGCCAACGGGCAGACAGGCATGGTCTATACTTCCAGCGAAGGTCTTGACGAAATGGCGCCGACCGGCCCGATATCCGTGTGGGAGTTTAACGGCGGCAAGGTCACCGAAACTGAGTTTGATCCGACTATTGAACTTGGGCTTGCTAAAGTTACGATTGCTGATTTGAAGGG
>CAVFKU010000105.1:0-3985 GCA_963623245.1 Parabacteroides merdae | reverse complement strand
GCCCTATTCACTGGCGTCAAGCCAATGACGTTGTGTGTTCAAACGGTTTGATTGACCGTGATTTGAAGCCTTATTTGTCTCAAAGCGAGCAGTGAGTAGCCAAAGAGCGGCTAGCGAAGACTGGCTAGCAGAGAGCAGCTTGCAACGAGCAGCTAGAAAGCAGTGAATAGCAGGAGTAAGTGGCCGTAGTGAGTGGCAAGGAGTGAATATGCCGCAGCAGTTTGAACAGTCGCAGTCTATTTCGCACAACACAACTTCAGCAGACGAAGAGCATGTGCTGATTCAAGGCGCCAAAGCGGCGGAACACAGCGAAGCACTTGATGCGTTGGACGCTGTTTTAGACGATATTGAAATAGCGTTGGAAACTAACGCTGAAGAGTACGTGTCTAGCTTCGTGCAAAAAGGCGGCGAATAATGCCGCAGCTGCGCGACAGCAGCACCAGTGCCGCCCATACAAGCCAGAGATTTGGTGTCGATAGTGGCAGTGCGGGCAGCGGTGATGACACTGGCTTCAATCGCATTTTTGGGCTGGAAACTGAATATGGGGTGTCTTTAACCGGCGTAAATCATGCTGTGGATGCCGGTGAAATTGCCATGACAATGTTCCGTCCGATTGTCTCATCTGCGCGTTCCACCAGCATTTATTTGACCAATGGTTCGCGCTTGTACCTCGACGTCGGCTCACACCCTGAATATGCCACAGCAGAAACTCGCGATCCTCTGGAAGCACTCGCACTTGATCTTGCAGGGGAGCGGATTATGGCGCGCTTGGCAATCCAAGCGCAAACCCAGTTGCAAGCCGATTATGGGGAGCAAGCCAGAATCCACCTGTTTAAGAACAACGTGGATTCTGCAGGTCATTCTTTTGGCTGCCATGAAAATTACTTGGTGCGCCGTTTTGTTCCACTTGAAGCGATTGAGCAGCAGTTGTTGCCGTTTTTGATTACTCGCCAGCTCTACACCGGCGCTGGGCGTATGAGCGCAGACGGCTTACACATCACTCAGCGTGCTGACTTTATGGACGAAGCTGTGTCTTCTGCCACCACGCGCTCGCGCCCGATGATCAACACGCGCGACGAAGCGCACGCCGACCCTGAATCCTATCGTCGTCTGCATGTCATTATTGGCGACACAAATCGTTCCCAGTGGGCTACGTGGATGAAACTTGCCGTCACTCATCTGGTGCTGTGTGTGATTGAGAGCTCCTTCAGGCGCGGTGTGCCGTCCGGCTTTGAGGGGTTGGCATTGTCTGACCCAATGGAAGCTAACCGTGCAGTCAGCCGTTTGCTCATGTCGGATGCGCAGTGTGGTTTTGCTTTAGAGTTGCAGCAGCGCTATGTTGACGCTGTTGAGGCGTTTCTTGCGCACCATGTTGGCGATGTGTCTACTTCGCTGAGTCGAACGTCAGTTGAAATGATTATGACGCAATGGCAAGAAGCTTTGCAGGCCTTAGCACGCAAGGATTATGACGCTTTGGCATCCCGCGTGGATTGGGCGGCTAAGAAGCGGCTGTTTGATGCATTGCAACAGCGCCGTCCAAACGTGTCGATTGCGCAGTTGGAACGCTTGGAATTGGATTACCATGACATTGCCAACGGGCGGGTTTATGATTCGCTAATGGCTCATGGGCAGATGCGTGAAATAGTGCAACCGGCTGAGATTGAGCGTTCGATTGAACAGGCCCCCGCCGACACTCGTGCGGCGTTGCGGGGTGAGTTTGTGCGTCGCGCCCAAAACAAAGGGGTGCGGTTTGCTTGTGATTGGACATCGTTTGCGCTAACCGATGCGACGCGCAGTGAAGCTACACTGCTTGACCCCTTTGACGCTCACGGAACCAAGCAGTTCCAAGCGTTGCTCAATAGGCTATAGAGTAGCTGTTTAGAACACTCTTTTGCGAAGTGCATTGCAGTTTTGCTGAGGGTGAGAGAAAAAGAAAACCCCGACCGCTTGGTCGGGGTTTACTCTTAAAGAAGTGCGTTAGATCACTTGTTGGTGACAGCCTTCTTCAGCAGGGATCCAGCGGACAGACGCACGCCGTAGGTGGCGGGAATCTGAATGGTCTCACCGGTGCGCGGGTTGCGGCCCGTGCGAGCAGCACGCTTGACGCGCTCAGCAGCGAACAGACCGGTCAGCTTCACGCCTTCGCCGGACTGCACGGCCTCGATGAGGGTCTCCTGGAAAGCGTTGAGGAAAGCCTCAGCCTGGGACTTGTTCAGGTTAGCCTTCTGAGCAATCTTCGTGACGAGATCAGACTTGTTGTATGCCATAAAGCATCCTTCTTTGTGGTCGGGGACGAACTCCGAATGAAGCACGTCCATGTATGACATGACCGATAATAGCGTAAAAAACCGACGAATACCGCATTGAAGCAAGGTTTTTAGAACTTTTTCTCGAATATAGAGCACAAAATGCCGTCATATTGTTCAATTGGCGGGGCAAAACTAGGCAAAACCGAGTAAAACGAGGCATTGTATGTTTTCTTGACTGCACTGCACGCGAAATGGCAGCGGACGTGGATTGCCTTTTCAAACCAAGGAGCTAACCGAGTGAAGAACTCTTGTGCCAGCAGTGGAGAATTAAGGAATTAGACCAAGTCGTGGGCATCAAGCCAGCGCATGGCTAGGGCACCCAAGGGGATGCGCAGCCAATAGAACACCACTCGGTGCAACAGTGTGGCAGACAATGCCACGCCCTGCGGCACACCCACCGCTGCGAACGCGAAGGTGACTGCCGCTTCCACGCCGCCCAAACCGCCGGGAGTTGGCACCGAAGAGCCAATCGCATTAGCAAGAAGAAACACAAACATCGTTTCAAGGAGGTTGGTATGCACGCCGAACGCAAGCAATGATGTCCAAAACGCAAAGCCAAGTGTGAAGTTCTGCAACAATGCTCCGGCAATGCTAATCACCAACTCTTTGGGGCGGCTCAATACGTCTATGAGTTGAATTACATAACTTTTTGCCAGCGGCACCAAACGTTTGGTGATTAGACGACGCAACGGTGGGATCATCATTGCGGCTGCCACCACGCCCACAACGGCAGCAATCGCAATCACCAGCGTATTGGTGGGAATCATGCCCGAAAGCATGTTGCGCCCAGTAAACAAGCCGATGAACAGCAGCAGTGCAAAATAGGCGACGTAATAGACAGCCAACATTGCGCTTAACAAGGCAGTTGCAAGCGTGTTGCGATAGCCGCTTTTGCGCAAGAATTGCAAGTTGACGAACGCTGGCCCCACACCGGCCGGCATTGATACCGTGGCAAAACCGCCTGCAACTTGGCTCATGAACAAGGCGAGTGGCTTGCGCTTGGCTCTATCCATCAGAGCGCCAAGTGAAATTGAAGAACCAATCCAACTAAACAAGCCGAGTGCGAGGCTGATAACGGCCATGGTTGGGTTGGCGTGGCGCACTGCGGCAATGATTTCTTCCGGCTTGAGTTGTGTGAACACCACCACTACTGCAACGATGACCAATAGCATCGCCAACATGGAACGCCAAGAGAATCGCGCTAACGGCACTGCTTCCATCGGTTCGGCCTGCTCGTCGTCAACCAGCGTGCCAATATCGTGGCGCAGCGTGGTCAGCAGTTGCTTATTCCATGAAGCTAGTGCGCGCGTGGGGGAAGGGATGGCCACTTTTTGCAAGAATGGCACGAGAGAAGTTAATGTATCGTCTCCCCATGCTTGGCGAGCGGCTGCGATTGCTTCGTCCGTGCCGATTAGAGCGGCGAATAGGGCGAGCAGCTGCACTTTGTCTAACGCAACGTTGGTGCTGGCGGAAAAGTTATCACCATTGTGCCACCCTGCAATCAACACAGTGCCGTCTTCGAGCTTGGCCAAGGTGTTCGGTGTGATACGCCGGTGCGTGTAGCCTCGACGGTTTGCCGTATCGAGAAAACACATATAGTTGACGGCATCTTGACAGGTGAGTGTGTTGAGATTTGCAGGCTTCGCGCTGGTGGCCGCATCGAGCACTAACACTGC
>CAVFKU010000104.1:0-4081 GCA_963623245.1 Parabacteroides merdae | reverse complement strand
GAAGAACGCCGATGGCAAGGCCGCTCCCACCCCGCACGACGTCCAGGCGCAGGTGGCCGCCGGAGGGAAGGTGCGTATTCCGATCACGCTCACCGGCATTGATACGGACGGCGACGACGACCAGCTGCTGGGCTTGGGCAATAAGGCACCGCAACTGGGCCGCATCACCGAAGTGGGCGCCGACTATCTGATGTACGAGGCGTATGAGGATTCCTCCGGCACCGACACCTTCTCGTATGCCGTGGAGGATTGGACCGGCCAGCGAGCCCAGGCGCAGATCCGCGTGGGGGTGTTCCAAGGCACGTCCAATTCCGGCGTGGTGGCGCGGGACGACAGCATCACCCTGCGTCCCAACACCGCGGCCACCGTGCCTGTCGCACTCAATGACATCTCGTCAGACAACACCGAACTGAGCGTTGAGAAGAAGCTGGAAACCCAAGGAATCACCAGCGCCGAGGTGAAAGACAACATGGTCAGCTTCACCACACCTTCGCAGACCGGAACCAGCTATATCGTCTACACGATCAAAGACAAAGCCGGATTGAAGGATACAGGAACGCTGACGGTCAATGTCGACCCCAACGCCCCGATCGAGGCGCCCGACGCCTATGATTATCGCGTCCCTGCCGCCGCCACCATCGATAAGAAAAGCGTGGATGTGGATGTAAGCCAGTGGATCTCCAACCCATCAGGCACCTCGGACGAGCTGGAGGTCGGCCTCGACCCATCCGCCAAAGACCACGCGCGCGTTTTGGGCGGCAAACATTCCACCGTCATCACCGTGGAACTGACCGATGAGGCCCGAGCCGTGCCGTATACGGTGACGAACACGACCTATGGCATCACATCGATGGCGTTCATCCAGGTGCCGGCCTATGGGGTGTTCCCGCCGGTGCTGCGTCCGAAAGCACCCGCACTGAAAGTAAACGCGGGTGAAACCATTGAAATCAATATCGCCGATTATGTGCGCGTGGGCGCCGGCAAAACGCCCTATGTAGACGGTGCCGACAACGTGAGCGCCACCAAGGCGGCCAATGGCGACCTGTATGTGAACGACGGCAAGCTCAAGTTCACAGCCGTCAAGGATTACGCCGGCCCGGCTTCGATCACGTTCACCGCAGCGGACGGCAAACGAGGAAAAGACAAAACCAAGATCATCAACACCGCCGCGCTCACCCTGCCGATTACGGTGATTGGACGCGACGTGCCGGCTCCGACGTTCTCCTCCCCCGCCATCGACGTGGTGGCCGGCGAAGAAGCCACGACCATCGATCTGAAAGCCCTGACGCACAGCCCGAATGCCACATATGAGGACGAAAAGGAATACACCTATTCAGGCGGCGGCGCATCAGGCAAGATAACCGCAAGCGTTTCGACGGCTGGGCGAATGCAGGTCAAAGCGGAGCAAAGCGCCTCGCCCGGCACCACCACGAACATACCCATCCAGATCAAATATGCCAAAGGCACCGTGAACGCCGGCGTAAGTGTGCGCGTGGTCGCTTCTTCCCGTCCATTGGCGCGTATCGGCGACAAGACGGCGAAGATCAAGGCCGGTTCATCCGAAACGGTGAATCTGTTTGACGACGCCTATAATCCGTTCCCCGAAACGCCGCTGCGAGCGGTGAAATGCACCAGCGACGACAGCTCGAAGCTGTCGGTTGTCTGCAATGCCTCCGGAGCCATCACCATCAGCGCCGCGAAGAACATCGGCGCAAGTTCCAACAAGGTGATCGTCACCGTCGAAGACGGCACTGGCACCGAAGATCGTAAGGTCACCGGCACGATCACCGTATCCGTGGCCGACCGACCGGAAGCACCGCTATTGTCGCCGATCGACGCGAAAGCGCGGGACGGGGCGGTGGATCTTGCATGGACACCGAATTCCGCCAACGGCAGCCCGATCACCGAGTATGAAGTGGCCTATAGCGGGCCGAGCGAAGGCGTCAAATCCTGCGGCACCGTGACCACCTGCAAGGTCACGGAGCTGACGAACGGGCAGACCTACACCTTCAAAGTGCGCGCCAAGAACGAAGTCGGCTGGTCCGAATATTCCAACACCACCACCGGCAAACCCGACAAAGTGCCTGATTCTCCGGGCAATGTAAGCCTCACGGGCGGCAGGAACACACTCACCGTCAGCTGGCAGGCACCGCAAGGCACATTCAGTGCACCTACCAGCTATAGCGTCACTATCGTCGGCCCGAACGGCTGGACGGACAAGCACACCGGCATCAAAGGCACTTCGGACCGGTTCGACATCGGCGACGACGTGCTCTGTGCCGGGACCTCGTTCACTGCGAGTGTCACGGCGATCAACGAGATTGGCGAAAGCACTGCGGGCACGGGCAGCGGCGGTGATGTTTATGGCAAGCCCGATTCCCCAATCGTGACCTTGCAGCAGGACGGCGACACCGTGACCGGCACCGTGCAGATTTCCTCCATGCGGGGCAACAGCTGCCAGGTCCTGACGGTGGATCGCGGCGGGGCAAGTGGCCTCAACTGCAATACCGGGAAATTCTCATTCCCCTTGAACGACAGCGACTTCTTCACCGACATCACCGTGACCGCCACAATGACCACCGATAAGGGCATCGAGGTCAGCGGTTTCCAGTCAATACGACCCAATGCCACAATCGGCACGGTCAAGTTCAACTCCCCCGACGCCAACGACGACAAGTGCACGATGAGCTGGAGCATCGACGGCAAAGCCGATGACGTCAAGGCCGAGCTGAACGGCGAAACAAGCACGGCTCCCAACGACACGCTGTCCTACACTCCCCAACCATGGACCAGTTGCGCGATCGGAACGGTCACGCCAAAACTCAATGGGTTCTCGGGAAATTCATCGAGTTCCCCTCAGGACGGCACCATGCTCAAACCCAAGGCGGCCATCGCCATGCCGAGGTCAGTGACATGGGCCGACCATGACCACATCACAATCGAAGGCACCTATCCCGATACATATGGCCGCGAGGCCAATGTCTCGGTTGAAATCAATGGAAAAGCCTTCAGATGGCACAACGGGCAGACAGTTGACGTTTCCGGCCTTGCCGACAAAGACAGCTACACGTTGCAGAAGATAACGGTATCCGATATTAAAGGCGACACCGCACTCGACAATACTCAGGCTTGCAACATAACCGTCAATGGCACCCGTCCCGTCACGACAAACACAGGCGAGCGTTCCGCGGCCGCCAAGCTGTTGAACCTCACTCCCGAGCATCGGATATGGACGGAGGGGCGCACCCCCGGACGCGAAACCGCAACGCTACTCACCACCGCCACTTCCACGATTGCCAGCCAACGCAAAACCCGTCAACGCTAATGAACACGAAAGAGAGAGCAACAAGTATGAGTGACAACATCAGCGACGCCACGCAACTGTCTGATTCCACGCATCTGTCGAAAGTGCCGCACACCGTCGAAACACCTGACGCACAGATGCCTGCCATGCCCAGCCTTCCGGCGCGCACAAGAGACACTCCCGCACATTCCGCCACACCGCCGTTCGGCGCGCCAGCCGCCGAGCAAGCGGCAACACCCGACGAGGACGGCACACGCCTGGGTTCCTCACACACCCAACAGGAGAATGGCGAAGCGACGCACTCCCCCATCACCGCCACGCCGCAGATCAGCACATCCTCACTGCCCGTAGCCAACGATGACGTGCTGCGTTTCCAGCAGGCGTTCAACACACTCGTCGAGAACATGTCCAACGTGGTGGTGGGCAAGGAAACCCCGATTCGTCAGGTCGCCACCGCGCTGATGGCGGGCGGGCATGTGCTGCTGGAAGACAACCCCGGCACCGGCAAGACGCAGCTGGCACGCGCATTGGCGCGTTCGATCGACACCTCGTTCAAACGCATCCAGTTCACCCCCGACCTGCTGCCTTCCGATGTGGTGGGCGTGACCTTCTATGACCAGAAAACCGGTGACTTCACCTTTCGTGAGGGACCGATCTTCGCCTCCATCGTGCTGGCCGACGAAATCAACCGTGCCTCGCCGAAAACCCAGTCGGCGCTCTTGGAAGTGATGGAAGAACAGAAAGTCACCGTGGACGGCATCACACACAATGTTGCGC
>CAVFKU010000103.1:0-4183 GCA_963623245.1 Parabacteroides merdae | reverse complement strand
AAACCAGACATCGTGTCATAACGAGTCGCACCAGCCACACGACGCAACTGAGCCGCAGCTATAGACCACGAGATCTTCTTCACACCAGTGGAACCATCACTCCACTTATACCCCTCGCACAGCGTGGCCGTCGCGGTATACATGCCAGCTTTCGTGGCCTTATAGCCCGTAAGCGTATACCCCACAGCACCAACCACACCAATCTGTTCCTTGCCGTTATACACCAAACCAGTCTTCGCTACCGGAGGCTTCACCGCAGTCAACAAAGGCACCACCGGCTCAGGATCCGGAGTCGGAGTAGGCTCCGGTTCCGGCTCAGGCGCAGGTTCTGGCTCGGGTTCTGGCTCGGGCTCCGGTTCCGGTTCTGGCTCTGGATCAGGGTCGGGGTCGGGAGTTGGATCCGGCGTAGGATCTGGCTCTGGTTCAGGTTCGGGTTCAGGCGTAGGATCCGGCGTAGGTGTCGGAGTAGGAGCCGGTTCTGGAACCGAATCGGAATCACACAGTGCCCACGTTCCGTCAGTCCCCTTCGCCCAAGCATATTCAGCAAGCTCTGTGGAGAACGCGCCGGCCGAAGCATTGGCCGCAGTGATATATGCGTTTCCTTGCACCAGTGAGCCAAACATGGACTTCACCAAAGTCGTGCCGGAAACTGAACCGGCAATGTTCAGTTTGCCGTTGGCTGCGCGCAAATACACGGTTCCGCCGCCCGTAAAGTCACCGTCGATGGTCATCTGACCGATACCGTCGCTGGAATAACCGAGGTTAAGCGTATTGCCTGCCGGCAGGGACAGATGTTTGACCGTGCTGCCTGTTTTGGGTTTGAACGTAACACCACCACTGACAGACGTGTTGTCAAAGCCGCTAACAGCAATTTCAAATACTGGATCCTTGATATTGCTGGGATTAGCGAGCGTTAACGTTGAACTCGCGCCGCCTGCAACCGCACCGAACTTGCTGTTAGAAGAAAATGAAGTAGCATTCAGCACAACCTGAGAAGCAGTTGTGCCAGTCACATCAATGCCGTCGTACAGCTGCATGGATGGAGAAGTGACAACACTGGCAGCGCCACTATAGGCAGTGGCAGAACTTTCGCCATCTCCCATTTTTATCGCTTGCAGCGCAGTGGAAGATTTCGGGTTTTTGATTTCGAGCGCGGATTGATTGCCCTGGGTTTTGTGTTGAGCGCGCCAATAGTCGGAACTGCCGCCGAGCACAGTGGGAAGCAGTGTTTCACCCGTATTGCATCCGAACGCCCCCAGATCGGCAGTACACTGATAGAAAGAATCGACATTATCAAGCACGAGCTTGTAGCCATTGAGGAATATCTCTCGTTGCGCCACACCTCCCAAGCCAGCGGCTGAAACAAACCTGACCGTGATGTTCTTAAATGTCACATCGGCGCCGAGCTCAATGGGGCCGCGGAAATATAGTGTTCCGCCAGAGCTAACAGCACTAATTGTTTTTGAAGAATTGAAGTAAACCGGTATTGACGCGCCACTCTGCTGAACTTCAGGGCGCACTGTCACATCTCCAGAGACGAGAATTTCGTTTACTGAAGCGTCATTAACTGCTCGAAGAAACTCATCGCCAGTTTTTACAGTGGCGGTGTAATTCGTAGCACTAGTGGTCAACGCGGCTTGCGCAGATGCAAGCCCAGTTGCAGGCTCCGCCGCTGCAGCGGATGTCAATCCAACACTGCAGAGCAGTACTACTGAAGCCAAAACGACTGCAATTGGTCGACGAATCATACGCGGCCTATCTCTCGAACGGGGATGACTCAGAAAAATACCGAAAATCACTCATTCACAACTGCACTTAGCAGACGATATCTCTTGAGTATCATCTCTTCTTATATCCATTTTGCCCTATCAGGGGGACACTCATACCTATGCCACTTGCGGTGCAATTAGGGAGAAGCTGAGTGAATGAGAGCGCAATATTCCTGTTCGCAAGAGTGCTATGTGGTTATGGTCAAGGTGTCACATTTTTTGTTGCAAGGCTTGGCGTCACTGATATAATTTGCTTAGTATTTGAGGACGCAAGAGGGAATCGCAATGAGTAGGATCGCTAGCAGAGTTACAGCCTTTATTGTGGCAATAATGCTTTTTGTGGGGTTCACCCCCAGCACAGCCTTGGCAAACCCATCCGCCAGCGCAACCGCAGGGCAAACAACCACGGCAGCATCCAGCGCCGCTCAAAACACTGAAGCGACAACCTTCCCTGTGTATACCATTAAGAAAAATGTGGATGACGACAATGCTTTCGTTATGCTGTTTATGGGGGACGGCTACACCAAAAGCGAGCAGGAGAAGTTCCTTCAGCATGTTAAAGAGAGGGCACAAGCTTTGCTTCGCCTCGAGCCATACCGGCAATATTCCAATTACATCAACATTTACGCCATGTGTGTCGAATCGCAAGACAGTGGGGTGAGTGTCACAGATGGAGCGACGAAAGATACCTATTTTGGGGTGAGTCATCGGTCGACCAGCAGGGCGGCCACAATAAGAACAGACAAGGATTTTCAGCAACGTATTTTTGATTTGCGTGATGAAGTTTCTAAAAAGGTCTTGACCTCATCGTCAGATTTTGTGCCGTCAGTGTCGAGCGTGCACATCATTTCAAATAGCACGCATTATCACGGCAGAGCGTTTATTGATTACAAGTATTCAGTCTCGTCTCTTAACGATGACGGCAACCCGACAGGCTCCATGGCCGCTCATGAAATATCCCACCAAATCGGATGGATTTGGGACGAATACGACACCAATACCGGCTACGCGAACGTGGATGCCGCATCTAATGGCACAGCTGAACTGGTGAAGTGGCGCAAATTGCTCGGTTTTGCTGGCGTTGGGATCACCAAAGGCGCTAGCACTTCAGTGGTTATTCCTGGAAGCTACTGCTTTATGAAGTCATTGGGCAGTTACGGCTATGGAACAAAAGTCGGCGGTTGGGGTCTTTGCGAAGTGTGCCGACTTGAAGTTGCCCGCTATCTTCTTGCTGCAAATAATCTCAGCAAAACCACATCCCTGCACATCGCGTACCCAGAAATAACAAAAGCGCATGATCAGCTCACAACGCAGCCCTATGCCATGAGCCTGTTTCGTATCAGCGATCAATCAGGCTCAAATAATATGCGCGACTGCAAAAACAATGAAATTGAATTTAGGACGATTGTCCAAAATATTGATAAGGAAAAAAGCCGCAATATCAAACTGAGCTTGAAAACATTCGATGCTAGTGGCAAAGAGAAGCAGCACGAAGAAGCGACGTTCACTATTGCAAATTATGGCGGTTCTGAACAATATCTCAGCATGAATAGCAGGCAAAGCTTGCAGTCACTTTCCGTCAAGATGAAGTGCGACGCGAGTTATAACGGAACCGAGACGATTCTTGGAGAAGTTATCGACGCTGACACTGGCACAGTTCTGGCAACAGACAAGGATCTGTGGGCGGCTAACGAGCAGACAACACTGAATATCAAGTACGTTGATAACAGCACCAAGCTTGAGCTGGAAAATGTTGGTGGAGCTGCGCTCTATTTGGGTAATGGCGAAACATATCAAGTTACGCATCCAAGTAGCGTTGCAGGATATCGCTATGTCAGCAACGATTCGACGGATGGCCGAATTGTTATGGATTCAGCAACAAAGACCTTGACATACTACTTCTCTGAAGCTAGCAGTACAGAGCCAACAGATCCAGAACCGGCTCCTACTCCGACACCTACGCCGGATCCTACGCCTGAACCCGAACCTGAACCAGAGCCAGATCCTACGCCGGATCCAACTCCCGACCCCGACCCTGATCCAGAGCCAGAACCGGAACCGGAGCCCGAGCCAGAACCCGAGCCAGAACCTGCGCCTGAGCCGGAACCGGAGCCTACTCCGACTCCGGATCCTGAGCCGGTGGTGCCTTTGTTGACTGCGGTGAAGCCTCCGGTAGCGAAGACTGGTTTGGTGTATAACGGCAAGGAACAGATTGGTGTGGTTGGTGCTGTGGGGTATACGCTTACGGGCTATAAGGCCACGAAAGCTGGCATGTATACCGCGACGGCCACGCTGTGCGAGGGGTATAAGTGGAGTGATGGTTCCACTGGTGTGAAGAAGATCTCGTGGTCTATAGCTGCGGCTCAGTTGCGTCGTGTGGCTGGTGCGACTCGTTATGACACGATGTCTGGTTT
>CAVFKU010000102.1:0-4196 GCA_963623245.1 Parabacteroides merdae | reverse complement strand
CGATTGCCAATATTGCTGATTGGCTTATATTTAGCATCTGCAATAATGCGTGTCTTGTCGTTCCTGCTGATGAAATCAGGGTAGATAAGCCCCACATTCCCATCAAACAATCGTTGAGCGCCTCTGTGGCCTTTATTCATTGGGTGATGGAATACATTGCTAATCAGTGAATTGATGTATTCTTCCCACAGCCATGCGCCGTCAAACAAAATGCCGTATATCTGCCTCGTCCCCGAGCCGATGCAGTGCCTTTGATGTCGAAGAATCAAGAGACACAGACGCTGCAGTGCACAATACTCTCTGAAATACGCATGGCGGATAGTGCTTTTCGTGTTCTCTTCAATAATGTGTGTTCTGTTATGCGGCTTATAGCCAGAAGTTGCTTGTATGACAAGTGTTGTCTCGTCTCTGACTTTGCGCAGCAGTTTGTTGCCGTAAGACTTGCCTTTGATGAACTCTATGGTGTGCCGCACTAGCTCCATCAAGCTGTTATCGTACGAAAACTCATGCTGACTGTACGCAACCTTTCCTGCAAATGGGGTGTTCTCTTTGATGTGTCGCGCAATATTAATAGTGCCTTTCAGATTGCTGTCATTGTATTGGCGATGGATATACTCTTTGAACAAGCCCTTTCGCATTGCTGTCTTGAGGTAATGCGGAAAACAAAACAGCAGAACATTGAACAGCTGATTGTCTTGATTGCTATCGATTTGCAAATCCACAATGTTTGGAATACCGAGAACCTTGTCCAGCAAATACTGAAAAAAGTAGTCCTCGTCATCACCAGCAAAACGAGACTTGATAAGCAGCTGTTCGTCGCCCAAGCCACAAAAGCCCATCACATTGCCAGAACGATAGCTGTTATTCACACTTTTGAGGATCATCTGATCTGGTGAAAGATCCTCTGCATCCTGTAGTGTTTCGGGGAATATAAATACCCCTTCGCCTTCAAGCTGTTCCAATGTTTTATCGGCAATCATGCTTGTCAACTTGCCGATGTGAGCAAAGGTGTCCTTGAGGTTTTCCTCATTGTCCTTGATGGTGAGCGGATTCAATCAAATCACCTAGACGGTTGGTTGATAGCCGTATGCGATCGCAAAGCGATGCATAATCGCGTCCTCATCGTACATCCCCTGAATGTATTCCTGTAGAAGTGGCTGTAGATAATCAGTCCACAGCTGATCAAAGCGATCGTCATCGTCGCCATCAAGCGTTGTTAGCTTCAAGAAATAGGATGCGCCGATGTGGTAGTTCTCGTTCAAATCCTCAACGTCTGAAATCGCTTCGTTGAGCGCACTCATTCTTCTGATTGCCTCATCCTGCAATTCCTTGTTTTTCAACTTGCTAAGCATCTCAAGGGATTCCTTATCGTCCGCTCTGAGTTTGATAAAGCGAAAACGTCGACGCATAGCAAAATCAAAGCTGTCCACTGAACGGTCAATATCGTTCATAGTGCCGATGATGTAGACATTTTCAGGAATATAGAACTTGTCATCAGAATCAGAGTGCAGATTGGCATATTGCGTGGAAATTTCTCCGGCTTTGCCTCGATATCCAGGGTCTATGCAGAAGAAGAGTTCACCGAAAATCTTTGAAATTTCGCCGCGGTTGATCTCATCAATGATAAATACGTATCGTTTCAGCTCTTCCTGTTTCGCCCGTGTTGTTTCTTGGGATTTTTGCGAGTTCTCGTAGTTTTTTCTGGCGCGGGCGACGAACTTCTTGAAAATACCGTCCCGTAGTTCAAAACCCATCGTCCCATCATCATTGACTTTTGGTCTTAAGCCCTCAACAAAATCAGAGTAGTCATAACTCGGATGAAACTGGACAAACTCCACTTGTTGCTTCTGTTCGTATTCAAGGAGAGAGTAATCATCAAAGTCCCCATTGCTGATAATATCTGCAGCGATTTTCTTGGCGAGATAGGATTTTCCAGTGCCAGGTGCGCCTGAAAAAATCAGATTCTTTGATTCAATCAGTATGGAAGAGAATCGGTTGTTAAACTGCGCCTGATCAATCTTCCTTCCATCTTTTTGGCGGTATATCAAAACAAACTGATCCCCCGGTTCACCAAAACGTTTCAAACATTCCTGAACAAAGATGAGCGTAGAGAAGATATTCCAGCAGTAGAACACAAACTGGCGGCCGTTATCGTAATCGTACGTTAGGCGCTCGTAGGTCTTGCCGTGTTTTTCAATGAACTCATCGACACTCGTATAGATGCCGCTAATTATCTTTTCGTTCGGCGAGTATTGGCAAATAGGGAAGTTTTGCCTGTCTTCAGGTGATAATGCAGCAAGCTGTTTTTCAAACACTTGACAAGCAATGCGAGGCATGGTGCGATTGGAAATCTTCCTTTTGCCGTTGCTGTGGGCTTGCCTGATTACTTGTCCTGTTGCGCTCTTGAAATAGGCGTCCAGAGGGGCGTAGCTATCACCAAGGCCCAGATTGTCTATGGTAAAGCGCTCATCTGTTGACGTTACGCTCTCAGATGTTACGACTAACTCGAATTGCTGCTGCGAGCTCAAGCTGCGCCTCCTAGATTGCGTACAGATAGGCGATGTTTAAATCGAAGAACTGCAGTTATTGCAAATTGCTATGTTGCTGTGTTCGGGTCCCCGTTATTGCATCACTTCGATTGAGATGATGCCGACTGGCTCAAGGGGACGATCCATCGGGTCGGTGTCTACGGCTTCGAGCTTGTCGACCACGGCCTTGGAAGCATCGTCGGCGACCTCTCCGAAAATGGTGTGGTGGCCGTCGAGCCACGGGGTCGGCACAGTGGTGATGAAGAACTGCGAGCCGTTGGTGCCATGTGGCTGGCCGTCAGCACCACGGCGCAGACCGGCGTTCGCCATGGCTAGGAGGTAGGGGCGGTCGAACTTCAACGAGGGGTCGATTTCATCGTCGAAGTCGTATCCGGGGCCGCCGGTGCCGGTGCCCAAGGGGCAGCCGCCTTGGATCATGAAATCCTTGATGATGCGGTGAAAGGTCAGGCCGTCATAGAACGGCTCGTGGCTGGCCTGGCTGGTCATCGGATCGGACCACTCCTTCTCGCCGGTGGCGAGGCCAAGGAAATTGGCGGTGGTGTTTGAGGCCTTGTCGTCGAACAAGTTGATGGTGATGTCACCCTCGGAGGTATGCATGATGATAGTAGTCATGGTTTCAAGTCTTGCACGGGCTTGAGACCTCGGTTCAGCTTGGGGGACTCGGAGAGGGTAGGACGTTCTTCTGTTATTTCGGACGACCTGATAGCCAAGTGGAGAAATTGTTGCCAAGGCAATACGCCACTTAGTCTCTCGGTAACTAGGGTTAACGCACGTTGCGGGCGTAGATAGCAGCCATGCCTTTGAAGATGAGGTCGGGGTCGTAGATGTCGATTTCGTCGGTGCCGTCCGCGAAGATGCGCCCCAGTCCACCGGTGGCAATCACTTGGAACGGCTCGTCGATTTCCTCCCTGAACTGGCGGATCGAGCGCTCCAAACCGCCGAGGAATGTGTAATACAACCCCGCTTGCATAGCCGTGCGCGTGTTCGTTGCCAGAATGGAATCGGGCTTGACGATCTCCACTTCTGGCAACTGGGCGGTCTGCCCCCACAGGGCCTCTGCGCCCGTGCGAATGCCGGTGGTGATGTATCCCGAACGAATCGTGCCTGTGCCGTCCACGTAATTGAACGTGGTGGCCGTGCCGAAATCCGCCACCAGCACCGGCCCGCCGTAAGTGTGATAGGCTCCCGCGCAATCGGCTAGGCAATCCGAGCCAAGCGTCTTGGGGTCGTCAATGCGCACGTTGATGCCGGTTTTGATGCCGGGGCCAATCACCATCGGCTCCAGATTTAAAAACTTGATGATTGATGCACGGAACGAATGCATGACCTTCGGCACCACCGAGCAGACGATTACATCGTCCACGTCGTCGGTTTCGTAATGACTCAAAGCCAGAAACTGGGTAAGCATCAGCCCGTATTCGTCCGAAGTGCGCGCTGCCTTGGTGGTGATGCGGTATGATCCGACGATGCGCTCACCCTCGAGCAATCCGATGATAATGTTCGTGTTGCCGATATCGACGGCCATCAGCATGATTCAGCCCTCTTTGCCTGTTTCCCTGTAATCGTGTTTTTGCTTTCTTGTAATCCTACATTCCTATCTTCCGATATTCACGCTCTTGTCTTAATGGCTCATGCGCCCTTCGTAAT
>CAVFKU010000101.1:0-4253 GCA_963623245.1 Parabacteroides merdae | reverse complement strand
CTACCTGCCTTGCCGACTCATTCAGCGCGAATCCACCCTGCCGCTGGACTGAAATTGGGCGCAATCACAGATGCATCCCTATGATTTCAACCAATCAAAGGCGGAACGCACGCTTGCCTCTTTGGTCTCATAGCCCGATGCAACCCGCGCTACCACATATCGCCGCTCACGCTCGATGCCAAGCGCATCACCGACGACGGTCAAATGCCTTGCATATGAATCTCTGTACATCTGCCCTGACTTAATCTCAATGAGCTGCGGGTTATCCGCATCCGTGAAGTCCATCAAATCGACTTCGATTTTGTTCTCATCCCGATAGAAGAACAATCGCGGCTCCTCGTTCCTGTTGAGATGAGTCTTGAGCGTTTCGGCGACCACAAGATTTTCGAACACAGCACCCAAATGAGGACTGAGCAGCAGCTTCTCAACACTGGTGATGCCCAGCAGACTGCACAGCAAACCGGTGTCGTAAAAATACAGCTTGGGTGTTTTGATGAGACGCTTGGACTGATTCGCAAAATATGGCATGAGCTCAAACGTCACATAGCTAGATTCCAAGATGGATAGCCACGCCTTGGCCGTTCGCGCATCGACATCGGCATCCCTAGCGATATTTGCGTAGTTCGTTAGGTTGCCCGCATTCAGTGCACACAACTCCAAAAACTTGCGGAAGCTGGCGAGATTTCGTACGTCAAGATAGTCAGAAACATCACGTTCGATATAGGTGTTGATATAGCTGTTGAAAAATGTCCCAACCGGCATGGTACTGGCGTACAGCCGCGGGAAACCACCTCGGAACATGAACGCGTCCGCGTCTACCGTCTCGTCATGTGCAAACACTTCCGCATACGACAGCGGCAACAGTTTGAGGATGCCAACTCTGCCGGCCAGTGATTGGGTGATACGCTTCATCAGCAGGAAATTCTGCGAACCCGAAAGAATATATTGCCCTGTAGAGCCTCTTTCGTCAGACGCCACTTGAATCATCGAAAACAAATCAGGCGCATATTGCGCCTCATCCACAATCAGACGCTCTGGGCGATTGCGAATAAAGCCCACAGGGTCTTCCAAAGCGGCGTTACGCAACAAAGGATCTTCCAAATTAACGTAAGCATATTCGGGGAACACGGATTTGATGATTGTGGATTTGCCACTTTGCCGCGGGCCGGTGACTGACACCACGGGGAACCAGGATGCCATACGCCGGATTTCTTGTGATAGCGATCGGGCAATCATTTCGCCACCTTTCTTGA
Source organism: Parabacteroides merdae (assembly GCA_963623245.1). Taxonomy (GTDB): domain Bacteria; phylum Actinomycetota; class Actinomycetes; order Actinomycetales; family Bifidobacteriaceae; genus Bifidobacterium. Next base: position 3,000 of record CAVFKU010000101.1, on the reverse strand, counting down.
GCCGACATCATCTCTGGCATCATCGATATCCATATTGTGCATTATGCAGTTCCCTAATCATACATTAAGAAACTCCATAATCATACATTAGGAAAGTCCACAATCATACATTAGGAAGTTCCATAATCTTACATTAGGAGAGTCCATAATCATACATTAGAAGTAAGAAAAGCCTTATTTTTCAAGGGATGAATGATATCGACCTGATGCCTACGCAAACCAAGCCGGACAGCCTGAAGAGGCGGGACCGACGCGACGGTCAATGTGGTTGCAGCGCAGCGGCTCCCATGAAAAATCGCGCAATAGGTCGTCAGGGGTGCAGGGTTCGGGGGCATCGGTGAGACGCAGCAGCCAGGCGCAATAACCGGTAACTTGTTCGGCGGTGACACCGCGCGTGCGCAGGGTGCCCATGTCGAGGGAGCGTTCGCGCTTGGCGAGGCGACGACCTGAAGCGTCGTCGACAAGCGGAATGTGCGCGTATTGCGGGTTGATAGGTGATTGAGCCGCTTCCAGCCCGTGGACGACGAGACATTCGCGTATCCATATCTGCAATGCGGTGGAACGCAGCAAGTCACGGCCGCGCACGATGGAATCGACCCCCATGTCGAGATCGTCGATGGTGACGGCGAACTGGTAGGAAAACAGTCCATCGGAGCGACGAATGACCGAATCGCCGACTTCGCGCGCGAGATTGAAGGTTTGCGGGCCGAATACGCGGTCGGTGAAGGTGACGGTGTTGGCGGGCGAGCCGGGTTCCGGCATGGCGAGGCGCCATGAATGCCGTTCGCCGCGAGCCAGCCGCGCGGCGGTCTCGTCTGGATTGTCGCGCGACAGCCGTTTGCAGGTTCCGGGATAGATCTGGAAGCCGTCACCCTCCTGCGGCGCCGAGGCTGCGCGGATATCCGCACGCGAACAGAAGCAGGGGTATATTCGCGGTTCGATGAGCCGCAATGCCTCTTCGTAGCGGTCGGTGCGCCGGGATTGGTAAACGGCCTCGCCATCCCAGTCAAGACCCAGCCAAGCCAGATCGTCCATAATCCAGCGATCGGCGTCAGGCTTGACGCGCGGGGTGTCAAGGTCTTCGATACGCAACAGCATGCGCTGGCCACGCGACCTAGAATCAAGCCACGCGGCCAGCATGGCAACCATGTTGCCGATGTGCATGCGCCCTGAGGGTGTGGGCGCAAACCGACCAGTCATACAGCTGACATTACTCGGCCGACGTCATTTCGAGCGAGCGTTAGCCAAGTCGAGAAATCTTACGCCTCGCCATCCTCAACCAGCTGATCGGAAGCCCAGGCGGTGAGTTCCAGATGTTCGCCGCCGGTCTGGTCGACGAGCACCGTGTCGCCATCATGCACCTTGCCGGCAAGCAACATGCGGGCGAGCTGGTCACCCACCTCGGTCTGCACCAGGCGACGCAGGGGACGCGCGCCATAGGCCGGGTCATAACCCATGTTGGCGAGCCACTCGCGGGCCGAATCGGTCACGTCGAGCGTAATGCGGCGCTCGGTGAGACGTTCGGAAACAGCGGCCACCTGAATGTCCACAATGCCGGCGAGCTCCTCGCGCGTGAGCGGATGGAACATCACGGTGTCATCCAAGCGGTTGAGGAACTCCGGCTTGAAGTTCATGTGCACCGCGTCCATCACGGCCTTGCGCTTGGCATCCTCGTCCATATCCTCGTTGACGAGGAACTGCGAGCCCAAATTCGAGGTCATGATCAGAATCGTGTTCTTGAAGTCCACCGTGCGCCCCTGACCGTCGGTCAGGCGACCGTCGTCCAGCACCTGCAGCAGCACATCGAAGATTTCCGGGTTGGCCTTCTCCACCTCGTCGAACAGCACCACCGAATACGGGCGGCGGCGCACGGCCTCAGTGAGCTGACCTCCCTGCTCATAGCCGACATAGCCCGGAGCGGCACCGATCAGGCGAGACACGGAGGACTTCTCCATGTATTCGCTCATATCGATGCGCACCATGGCCTTCTCGTCGTCAAACAGGAAGTCGGCGAGCGCTTTCGCCAGCTCGGTCTTGCCCACGCCGGTGGGGCCCAGGAACAGGAACGAGCCGGTGGGTCGGTTCGGGTCGGAAATGCCGGCACGCGAGCGGCGCACCGCGTCACAGACGGCCTGAATGGCTTCTTTCTGGCCAATCACGCGCTTGCCCAGATAGTCTTCCATCGTCAGCAGCTTCTCATTTTCGCCCTGCATCAAACGACCGACGGGAATGCCCGTCCAGTCGGAGACGATTCCGGCCACCGAGTCGGCGTCCACACGGTCGGGCACCATCGGCTCAGCCTCGCTCGCATCTTCACTGTCTCGCGATTCGGCGTCCTCGTTTTCCGCGGCGACAAGTTCCTTCTCGATGGCGGGAATCTCGCCATAGAGAATCTTCGAAGCCTTGGCCAAGTCGCCTTCGCGCGTGGCCTTGTCGGCCTCGACGCGCAGATCGTCCAGTTTGGCACGCAGGTCGCCGACCTTGTTGTGCCCGGCTTGTTCGGCGTCCCAGCGCGCCTTGAGCCCAGACAGCTTCTCGCGGGTGTCGGCAAGCTCGGCCTGTAGTTTCTCCAAACGTTCCTTGGAGGCCGGGTCTTCGGCCTTCTTCAGCTGCATTTCCTCCATTTCAAGACGGGTGACCTTGCGGCCCAGCTCGTCGATCTCCTCGGGCGAGGAGTCGAGTTCCATGCGCAGGTGCGCGGCGGCCTCGTCCACCAAATCGATGGCCTTGTCCGGCAACTGACGGCCGGAAATGTAGCGATTCGACAGGGTCGCGGCGGCCACCAGCGCGTCGTCGCCGATGGTCACCTTGTGATGCGCCTCGTAACGCTGCTTCAAGCCACGTAGAATGGCGATGGTGTCCTCGACGGACGGCTCGCCCACAAACACCTGTTGGAAGCGACGTTCCAGCGCCGGGTCCTTTTCGATGTTCTCGCGGTATTCGTCCAGCGTGGTCGCGCCGATCAAGCGCAGTTCGCCGCGCGCCAGCATAGGCTTGAGC
>CAVFKU010000100.1:0-4430 GCA_963623245.1 Parabacteroides merdae | reverse complement strand
TGTGGCAGCATTGGTGTATTGGCTGCTTGTGCTGCTGTTTTGTCGTGATAGTCGCATGGCGCTGCTGCGCAAACTGTTAGGTAATGTAGTGCTGATGGTTGTGGCCGCGTGCGTGATATTGCTGCCATTCCAAGGTTTTCTCTATCGCTCGTTCTTTGGCGGTCAGTCCACAGCGTATCGCTCATGGACCAAATGGGATTCCATTGTGGATAAGCTTATCAATGTTGGGCAAGTGGTGGGCTGGTTGTGGATTGGTGCTGCCATTGTTGCCACTGTGGCAGTATGTGCAATTGCTGCCGTCAAGCGCAATCACGTCATGCAGAAAAATGCAGCACTAGTGGTGGCCATGCCAGTGGGTATGTTCGCTGCATTGCTCCCATTCTGGCAGATTCAAGACATGACCACGCAGCACTGGTACATTATGATTTTCTTCTTTGCAATTTGCTGTTTTCTGTCGCTGACGACACTCTGTTCAATGATTCAGCGCGCATGGTTGCAGCAAGCTGGCATGGTCACTATTTGCACGCTGTCCATTATTGGCTTACTGCATGGGTTCAGCATGTTCACCGTGTTGCCTGCAAGTGTGAACACCACATTAAACAACTTGACCGGTGCTGTGATTCAGCGCCCAGTTCGGCAAAATGATTACAGCGAAAAGATTCGTTTCGGCCAGTTCTTGCGAGAGAAGGCTGGCACTACGAAAGTAGTGTATTTTGCTGCAGCAAGCATGAATCTCAATTCATCGTTGCCGCTTTCTGTATGTTTGCCGTCTTGCGGAGCCACCCCTCCCTACATCGGCGCTGACGTGGACTCGCGCGACGGGTTTAACACGCGTTTCTTTGACGCGGATTTCGTGGTGACGTCCTCGCCTGTTTCTTTGCATATGGCTGAACAGAACGAGCAGGTTGTCTCGTTTCTTAACCAGCAGGTTATGGATGCAGATTCTGCAATCGGCAAGCACTATCGCAAGCTTCGCACTTTCACCTTTGCTAACGGATACAACGACACCGCAACTGGAACAACGAAAGTTTATGTATATAAACGAACTTCCGACTTCAGTAAAGACGATGTGCTGTATGTGAAGTCTGTCTTCCACAAGAAATACCCGCAGCTGCCCAAGCTGTTCGATGAACGCTTTGACAGCTACTTGTCTCAGCTCAGCAAGAAGAGTTCATCCTCGTCTCGCTAGTGAGATTCGGGTGTTTTGCCTGCTAGATCCGGCTGTACCGGTTGCGCGAGTTGCATAGATTGCGTAGGTTGATCGAATCGTGCAGATTGTGCTGATTGCGCAAGCAAGTCGCTATTCGCAGGTTTCACAGCAAATACAGCGAGCTGCCTGCAGGCCCAAAGCCTCATGCGACTGGTTAAAGCGTTCGCAAAGCCAAACTTGGCAAACAGTTTGTCGCCTGCACGGAACACCAGACGGCGCAGTGCGTCAAACAGCACGGCGCAGATGAACACCACCACGCCTGCCGCCATGCGCAGCAAAATACGCTGATGTCCCGGCAAGGTCAACACTGATTCGTCTGCCACTAACAGCTGCTTGGCAATCTGATCGCACCAAGGATAGCCATGAATGCAATACGCTCCAAAAGTTCCCGCAGCGACGAAGTTAATAATTTTCGACCGGCGTGGGGCTCGTTGCAGCGCGGCACACAGCAGGCCTAGGGAGATAAACAATGCAGGGAAGCGTTGCGGATTGTTAAACCATGCTCCGTATTGATATGGCTTGATCGAACAGTTAATTAGCACGTGCGCAATGCCTGTGATCACGCCGATGGCAAGCAGTGTCTTCCATAAATCAGACTTTAAGAAGAAGTCAGGGTAATACCAGCGCAAAGCTGAGATAATGACGTAGAGATATATGAATAGCAGAAAGGTCAGGCCGAAGCTCAGCTGCGTGGGCGGAACAATGCTGGCACCAAGGAACAAGAACAACGCTAAAGCAACATGGCCTTTCTTCCCAATAGCGAGCAAAAATTGATTGATCACCGGAAGCAACAGCACGATGATGATGTAGGCAGTTGGATACCACAACATAGCGTGGAATGCTGGGGTGATGGACTTCACTGCCAGCGCCGCAAACGTGTCGAACGTGTAGAAAACGAATGTGTGGCATACGAATTGCACAAACCATGCCACCGCTAACAACAGCCAGCAATAGAACACCAGCTGCTTTTCGATTTTCCAGGCACGCTTGAACGATTGCTTGAGCGTCACATGTTTGTTGGCACACAAGTAATATGCGCTTATGCCGAAGAACAGGTCGTCGCCTGTGCCGCCCAAAGAGTCAAAAAAACTGTTGAATGAGCGAAGCTGTATTGACCCCCAGTCCACGGAATCTTTGGCGAGATAGTGGCACCAAATAATCATGATCATGCCGACTATGCGCAGCAGTTCAACGTTCGAATTGCGACTTAAGCCTTGGGGGGGGGGTAGACATAATTGCCATTATAGAGGTTGTGCTGCCGAGTGCTTGGCAAGGGTGGCGTTGCCCGTCGCTATATGGCCGCATTGACTGTTGCTACAAGGGCATCGCTCGCGATACGAGGCGACGAACCTTGTGCGCGGCGTGCTGGCCGCAAGTAGGTAAGATAGAGGACTGTGCAGATGAAGAGACGCGATTCAGGCATTGAGCTGTTGCGCATTATGGCGATGCTCATGATTGTGGCGCATCATGTTATGGTGCATAACAAGGTGCGTCTTATGTCCATGCCGTTTAGCGCCAAGCGTGTGTCGTTTGAACTGCTGTTCTCTGGCGCAGGCAAGCTTGGGGTCGTCTGTTTCTTTTTGATTTCGGCATGGTTCTTGTCGCAAGGCGAGCAGACATTGCGCGCCAATTTGCGGCGCGTATGGCTTATGGAACGCGAACTGCTGTTTTGGAGCCTTGTAATATATGCCCATTTCAAATTCGTATATCCGCAAATAGTGCCGGCTGGTTTTAAGTGGCGTGCAGTGCAGCCGTTGACCTTGCGCATATGGTGGTATGCCACGTTCTATGCGGTGTTTCTGGTGCTGTTGCCGTTCGTGCAAGTCGGGTTGAAGGCGTTGGGGCGCAAGCTGCATCGGAATTTATGCGTGGTGGCAGCAGTGATGGTTTTAGGGTTTGATGGGCTGCACTATCAGGCTAGTTTGGGGTTGGGCACCGAGACGGTGTTCATTTTGTTGTATGCAATGATTGCCTATTACCGTTGGTATATGAAGCCACTGTCCGCTTGGTTCGGTGCGGCACTGGTGTCAGTTTCATCTCTGGTGGTGCTGGCAGTTGCCGTGATATGTGGCTGGGGGGGGGGTGTCAGATTCGAAGCTGGCCGCGTACCAGCTGTATCTGACCTATCAATGGAAGCTGCCCGTAATCGCAGCGGCGTTCGGCCTGCTGCTGCTGTTCTCTAAGGTGCATTTTCACAGCCGCGCGGTTAATCTCGTGGCAAGTGCAACTTTTGGTGTGTATTTAACTCACGAACACCCGCTTATCAGATACATGCTGTGGCAGCGTTGGTTCACATTGGACATGTTCTATTATTATCCCGACGCATGGGCGCTGCTGGCCGGCATTGGCGTAGTGCTGCTGGTTTTTGCCGTTTGCGCGGTTACGGATTTGCTGCGCCAACTGCTGTTTCGTTTCACCGTCGACCGTCATCCCGCCCGCTGGTTCGACCTGTTGTGGGACAAACTCGCTGTTGTTGCCCAAGCATATCGTCAGCAGAAATGACCATCAGATCCTCGGCGCCGCGTTATTGAACCGTTTGGTATGTCTGGTTTTTGCTGGAGGGCTTGTCGGGCAAGCTTAGTTGCAAAAGTCCTTCTTGCACGAGCGGTTGGACGTAGCGTGATATGGCGTATGCCGTGCTGTTGATGCCGAGATGTTTCGCGATTTGATTTCTGGTGCGCGGTGTGCTGCAAAATTCAAGCACCGCTTGACGCTTCGTCGCAGCGTCATGCCGTGTCGTTGGGGCAGTGTTCATCTTGTCCGCGGAATCCGCGCCATTCGGAGATTTGTGAGCGTTGCTTGCGAATAAAGTGACGCGGAATTCCCCGTGCCGATTCTCAAAAAGCGGTTCCGGAAGGCCGGCCTCGGACATGAGCCTACGGATGGTGGGAATGCCGGAGTAGCGGTTTTCCGTGATCTTGAGCACCTCCATCGTCGTCGCAATCACAGGATTGCGGGTATCCGGTTGAACGTGCCCCAGCTGGTCGAGGGTAAGCCTGCCATATAGGCCGCCCGGGTTTGAGATGACCAAGCGGTCGGAAAGGAAGCGGAGCTGGATAGGCTTTCCTTGGGTGTGGATGCTGTAGTCCCGATGAATCAACGCGTTGAGAATGATTTCTCGTATGGCCTCAATGGGATATTCCGGAATGTCTGACCGCTCCCCCGTTTGTGGCGAAATGCTCGTCTTGGTGCGCATGTTCCTGCGAATGAAATACATGGC
>CAVFKU010000099.1:0-4459 GCA_963623245.1 Parabacteroides merdae | reverse complement strand
GCGCATGATAATAGGTGTTTATGAGCATGAACGCAGCACCAGATATTGATTTCTCGTCTCAACAGGGCAAAGATAACTATGAGGCTGCATGTCGCCAATATCCAGCGCAAGCCATTGTCGATATGAAAGCCTTGCGCGACAACATGCGCCACCTTGTCGACATAGTTGGCGGCAGTGATTCATCTACTGCAGTGATGGGCGTAGTAAAAGCTGACGCTTACGGGCATGGCTTGTTGCCGACCGCGCTCGCTGCATTGGCCGGAGGGGCAACTTGGCTGGGTGCTGCTCAATCGCATGAAGCGCTGCTGTTGCGACGCCTTGGCATCGGGGTGGATCGTTGTCGTATTCTGACGTGGGTATATAACGGCACCACCGCACCGTTTGACGAACTCATCGACAATGATATTGACGTGTCTGTTGGTTCTCTGGCGGGTATTGATGCTGTAGTTGCGGCGGCTCGTGCAATAGGCAAGCCGGCTCGTGTGCACGTCAAAGTCGATTCCGGTTTCGGTCGCAACGGCTTCACTGCTCAAGGGTTTGAGGCTGCGCTCGCCAAACTCGTTGTGTTGGCAGGGGAGGGCACTATCGAAATTGTCGGGCAGTGGAGCCATTTGGCGGTAGCTGATAGTCCAGGTATCCCTGAGTTTGTCGTCTCCACCCAGCGGCAGATTGATAATTTCAATGAGTTCACTACGCGTATGGAACACGCTGGTGTTTCGCCCAAGATTCGCCACTTAGCTAATACTGCTGCCACACTCGACCGCCCTGAAATTCATTTCGACCTCGTCCGTCCAGGCATCGGGCTGTACGGTTATGAACCTGATCCGGCGATGGGTACACCCTCTAGTTATGGCCTCAAGCCGGCCATGCGCTTGGTGGCGCAGCTTGGCACTGTCAAGAGCGTCGAGGCGGGCCACGGCATTTCTTATGGGCGCACCTATTTAACCAGGGAATCTACCTCCACAGCTATTGTGCCTCTCGGTTACGCCGATGGTATTCACCGCTCTGCTTCTGGTTTTAACCTTGAAGGTGCCAAGCATATGAACAAACTCGGGGGGCCTGTGCGCGTAATGACCGCGCGAGGGCCGAAGGTGTTCCATGTATCGGGTCGGGTATGTATGGATCAGTTCATTCTTGACTTGCACGGTTCAGCCGCCAAACTTGGCATCGCCGAAGGTGATACCGTGCTGCTTTTTGGCTCTGGACGCGGCGAGAAGTTTGGCGAGCCGACTGCTGATGATTGGGCGCAATCTGCCGATACGATCAGCTATGAAATTTTTACGTGTCTACGTAATCGCATCCCTCGCCTGTATGAACATGCCACTGAAGTGCTAGACATGGACGACTTGTCTAAACTTGACCCTGCAAGTGTGTTGTAAGAGCGCTGCAAGTAGGTATGCTGAAAAGCATGGAAACCACGCGCGATGGCGAGATTGTATTGAGTTCGCAAGGATATAGCTTCTTTGATGAGGAGCGTTGGGCGCCAGAGCCCCCCAAATCAAGAACTCGCACTGCATTTGAACGCGACCGCGCCCGTCTTATTCACTCGTCCGCGTTGCGCAGGCTTGGCGCTAAAAGTCAAGTGCTAGTTGCGGGCACTGACGATTTTGCGAGAACTCGTCTCACTCACACGCTGGAAGTTGCGCAAATCGGCCGTCAAATTGCCGCCATGCTCGGTTGTGATCCAGACGTGGTTGACTGCGCGTGCCTCGCTCATGACCTTGGGCATCCGCCGTTCGGTCACAACGGAGAGAAAGCGTTGGCAGACATTGCCTCCAACATTGGTGGCTTCGAAGGCAATGCGCAAACCCTGCGCATCTTAACTCGCTTAGAGCCAAAGGTCTTTTTTGCTGATGGGCGTTCCGCTGGAGTGAACCTCACTCGCGCTGCATTGGACGCGGCTGTCAAGTACCCGTGGACTCAAGCCGAAGCCGCGCACTATCCCAAAGGGGCTGGCGGTAAAAAGTTTTGTGTCTACCCAGATGATGAGCCAGTGTTTCGCTGGCTTAAGGCCGGTTCTACTGCCGAAGCTAGTGCCGCCAAGCCGATGGAATGTCAAATCATGGATCTGTCCGATGATATTGCCTATTCTGTGCATGATGTAGAAGATTCCATTGCCACTGGCGCGTTTGATCCGATGGTGCTCGCTGACCCGCACATCATCGATGGGCTAGTGGAGATAACCCGCCAATGGTACGGCGAAGTGTGGGATGCTGACGAACTGGTGTCCACATATGAGCGCATGCGCAGTGAGCGTGTATTCCCTGATCATTTCAATGGTTCGAGGCAAGCGCTGGCGCAGTTGAAGAATATTACGTCTGATCTGATTGGACGTTTCTGTAAGTCGGTGGAAATTGCTACGCGCGAGCGGTATGGTTCAGGTCTACTGACGCGATATAGCGCTAATATTGTCGTTCCTGAGGAAACTGGCTATGAGATTGTGGCGTTGAAGGGCATTGCCACATATTTCGTCATGGTGCCCCGTGAGCGTGAGCCGTTGCATCAGGAAGAACTTAAGATTATCGAGGACTTGGTTGACGTATTTATGTCCAATAGTCCTGCCCCTTGCGACGCATTGGAAAGTCAGTTTTTGGCCGATTGGAAGGAATGTACCAACGATGACGAGCGCTTGCGTGTCGCCATTGACCAAGTTGCGTCCCTGACAGATGGCTCTGCTCTAGCGCTCCACTCCATCCTGTGCTGATTGGTTTGGCCTACCTGCGCGTGTAAGCTGGTGGGTTATGCCAGGAATCATTCAAAAAGAGGACGTGGAGAAAGTTCGCGCAGCCGCCGACTTGTACGATATTGTATCTGCGTCCGTCTCGCTCAAAGCTTCTGGCACTGGTACATTTGTGGGGCTTTGCCCGTTCCATGACGAAAAAACTGGCAGCTTTAACGTGCGTCCGGCGCTCGGCGTGTGGCACTGCTTCGGCTGTGGTCTGGGCGGCGACGTGTTCAAATATGTCGAACAGCAGGAGAATATCGACTTTCGTGAGGCTGTGGAGCTGCTGGCTGACAAATACCATATTGAGCTGCATTACGAGCAGTCCGGCTCGGGCAAGACAGAGCATTCCGGATCCAAGCGCGCGCGTCTGCTCGAAGCGAACGAGGAGGCGCAGCGCTTTTTCGTCAGTCAGATTACGACCAAAGAGGCGCTTGCTGCGCGAAAGCTTTTGGGTGGACGCACATTCAGCCAAGCCGATTGTGAACGCTTCGGGTGCGGCTATGCGCCGCAGGGTTGGGACAATCTGGTGCGCCACTTGGCCTCCAAAGGCTTCACCCAGCAGGAGATGCTTGACGTGGGGCTGGCGCGCCAAGGTCAGCGCGGCATTTACGACTATTTCCGTGGGCGTGTCACTTGGCCGATCCGTGATTCGACGGGCCGTACGCTCGGCTTCGGCGCGCGAAAGCTCTATGAAGACGACCAAATTGCCGCGAAATACATCAACACCCCCGACACGCAGCTGTATCACAAGAACCAGGTGCTTTATGGCATCGATCTGGCCAAAGCGGCCATCGTCAAGAAACGCCAAGTGGTGATCGTCGAGGGATATACCGACGTGATGGCCATGCATTTGGCCGGCATCGACACCGCCATTGCGACTTGCGGAACCGCGTTCGGTGCCGAACATGCCAAAATTGTGCGCCGCCTGGTTTCTGACGATTCACTTGGTGCGGTTCAGCTGATTGGGCCGCAAAAAGTGAACGGTCAGGCGTTGAGCTCCCGAGTTGTGTTCACATTCGATGGCGATGCCGCAGGGCAAAAAGCCGCGCTTCATGCCTTTGGACTTGATTCCACGTTTCTGTCGCAGACCTTCGTTGCTGTGGCAGAAGATAATCTCGACCCGTGCGATTTGAGAATCGAGCGCGGCGACGAGGCGGTGCGCTCGCTGATAACGCGTGCCAAGCCGTTATATGACTTCGTCATCGACGCGGCAATCAACCGTTTTGACACCTCCTATTCCACAGGCCAGATGGGTGCAGTAAAGGCTGTCGCGCCGCTGATCGCGCAGATCCGCGATCGTTCCCTGTTTGATTTGTATACACGCAAGGCCACCAGACGCATCGGCATCGATCTTGACATCATGCGCCGCGAAGTGAATGCCGCGCGTCGCAACCTGCACGTACACGACGAGGACGCTTATGTGGCTAAACGTCGTTTCGCGGCTCCTCAGCACGAAACCAAAGCCGTCAGCCCAGTGGAGCGTCGCGCAATCGAGCGTCGTGATGCCGCCGAACAGACGTATTACAAAATCGACGATGCGGTGTTTATTGCTGAACAACAGTTCATGGCCACGCTGATTCAGATTCCGCGTGCTATCAACCCCGAATGGTATAGGCAACTGACCGCCGCTCATTTCACGGCGCCGGTGTTCCGCGCGCTGTTCCAAGCGGTGACGGTTGCTGGGGGATTGCCTGCCGCCGATACCACGCAGGGGCTGTGGATGCATAACCTCAC
>CAVFKU010000098.1:0-4790 GCA_963623245.1 Parabacteroides merdae | reverse complement strand
TGCCAGCCCAGCCTTCAAGCTTGAAACGGAAGACATCCTGCTTCTCGTCGATGCCGAGACTTTCCAGCTGATCTTCAGAGAAGGTGAGATCGCCATTTGAATCCACTTCAATGGTCACGTTCTTGCTAGCAAGAGTGAATCCCTTCTTCCAGTCTTTCTCGTCCTTTGGAGTGAGCACAATTTTCTTTTCCGTGTCCGCTTCCAAAGTGGTCACACTCTTGGCGTCTTCACCTTCGCCTTCTTCTTTGGTAACAGTCTTCCACGGGTAGAGCTCGATGTTGCCAAGCTTGGTGAAGGTGTCGAGCAGTTCCTTCTTGATGGTGATGCCCGTGGTGTGGAAGCCGGTGGCTGCCGCAGAATATTCGCCCTTATATCGCGCGCCATTGTCTTTGGACTGCACGATGTTGGTTTCCCACTTCAGTGGCATGTCCACTTGGGCGTCAACCAATTCAAGTTCGCTGATATTGCGGTTGAAGAGCTTTGCCCACACTTGCATGTCACGATCATAAGGAACGGTGACTTCCTTGAACTCGGTGGCAAAACTGCGAGCCGCATTATCGGACTTAACCTTGCCTTTGTTCTTGTCATCGGTAGTTTCTGTTGAAGCCTTGCTGCTGTTCGCATCAGCATATTCCGCTTCCATCACAATGTCTGGCTTCGGGCGCTTAACACCAATCTGATTCTTCGCAGTCTTCTTCTTCGATTCGTGCAGCTTCTTATCATGATCGCCGGTGGGCGTGAAAGTTTCTGTCAATTCGCTCATCGTGACTGAATCATCGTGGTTGTTGTACCACATCGCCGTGCCGTAAATATCCACGTACACCGCGTCGTTCTTGGAAGTGTCTGAATTGTAAGCAATGGAACGCTGGAAAGTCTTGTATTCCACGCTGATCTTGGTCAAATAGTCTTCAGCATACTGTTTGAACTGATCATGTTCGGCAAACTTCAGCACCCAGTCGCCGTTAGTGCCACTTGTTTTCAGTTTCTTCAGCTCATCAACCGTCAGCTTGACTTCAACCGGATTGTCGCGGCTGGACTTCTTCTGGAAGAAGAAACTCACCGACTTTACCGTTTCCTTCTCACCTGCCTTGGAATCAGGATCAGTGTCGTCAAACTTGCCTGCGTCAATAAGGCTCTTGGAGATAGTGACCTTCTTGGCCAAGAAGCCACGGAAATCAGTGGGGTCTTCCTCGTCCTTCTTCACGTCTTCAGGAGCCTTTAGCTCAAAGGTAAGTGTGGCTTCGTCAATACGCGCCAATGAACGGTTTTCCATAATCGCGCGATAGCCCACGAGCTTGTCGGTCTTATAGTGCGATTTCTTGCCGTTCTTGTTGACGGTGTCTTTCTTATCAGTGCCGTCAGGGTCATCAAGCAGCGGATCGTCTGTGGGGAAGCCTTCTTCAAAGTCTTCCTCATCGTCATCGCCGCCCTTTGTGCGGAAGGTTTTCACTGTGGTCACCGGTGTGGCGGCCAAAATCTTCATGCGCAAATCTTGCCACGACACTCTTGTGGGATCTTTGTCGTCCACTGGCAAATATTTGCCACGATGATCCACTGTGCTCTTGCCTTCGCGCACCACGCCTTCAATGCGCACCACAGCCTTGTGCGTATCTGCAGCGCCAGCTTCGGCCGTGTCAGAAGCGTGGGCGTGACGAACACGGAACAAGCCCAGCCTTGTGATCTTGTCTGTATATTTGCTCAGATCAATACGCAGAGTGCCTTGACTGTCCACCAAATTGGTGAATTCTTCGAGTTTGATTGTTGCATCTGGCTCACCTGGATCGTCAGGATTTTCATTCCAATTCCACAAATCAATAGCGACAATACGCCCAGAAACATTATTAGAATCGTGCTTATTGTCAGTGCCAAGCTTGGTTTTGTCGAATCCGTCAATTTCAATGTAGCGCGTGAGGAAGCCTTCGGCATCATAGCGATCGTTGTCGTCTTCATCTTTGTTGACTTTCACGTCGTACATGCTGGAACCGGAAGGCAAGTAGTACTTCGATGGGTGTTGCACGGTGAACTCGAAATAAGCGTGCTCGCCTTCGCCTTCACCCCAACGGTATGGCACTGGCTCCTTCTGGCGTTTCTCTGCCGGAACTGGCCCTTCAGTCAGCGCGGTTGGTGAAGTCAGGAGTGAAGCAGTTTCAGCCTGCGAGGTTTCAGCTGTTGCGGCGTCACTTGGCGTCTTGGTCTCGCCTTGCGCGTCGCCATCTTTTGGATCGCCTGTGTCGTTGGTGTAGAACGCTTCTCCGGTGAACATCTTTGGCATTTGCGGCTGAATTGATGCACTATCTTTAACAGATGTGAGAATCTTCGGGTCTACACTCGCGTTCTCGTCATCACTCAACGCACCGAACAGGCCAGTTAATGGCATCTCGTCCAAGGTGCCTGAAGGTGTGCCCAAGAATTCAATGGATTGGGTGAGCGACTGGTTGCGCACCGTGCTGTAGAGCACGTCCATACCATAGAGGAAGCCGTTCTTCCACGCGGATTCAGGCAAGAGATACTTATAGCTGCTTGACCATGTCTTGTATGGATCGGACAAAGAAGCAAACTTGTCTTTGCTGTATTCAGCCTCAAGCTGCTCTTGTTTCAGCTCAATCTTTTGCAGCTTGCCGTCATCATCGTAATATTTCAGCGTGATTGAATCGAACTCACCCAGTGTGAACAATCCATTACACAGCGCCACATGATGCGTGCGGAAGCCGTCACGCTCATTGTCTTTGTTCACGAAAGAATACAGGCCTTCGCCATCCATTAAATCAACACTGAAACGGGCGGAAGTAATCTGGTCTTCGGTTGCAATATTGCCCAACTTCACTTCGTAGCCGGTGCGCGGTTCGCCGTAATTAACCGTCAACTTTGTGTCACTGTATTCACGGGTAGTTAGGTTCGGTTGTTTCACCGTGGCTTTGGTGGTAAAACTGCGCACGCTAATCTTTGGCTGCAATGTGGATTTAAGCAGGGTGGAGTGCTCTTGCGTCTGCACATTGAACTTGCTGTAGCGGGTGTCGTTCTTGTCTTTAGGATCGGTGCGTGAAGGCACCACAGGGTAATCGGTGGCCCACGTGGCTTCCAAGCTTAAATCTTCCAATTCCACAGGTTCACCGCGCACTTCCAACATGGTGTTCTCATCATTAAGCGAGGGAGTGGCGCTGGGGTTAGTCTTGGCGCGGAAATCAGAGTAGGAGATGATAATAGCGCCCAGTTCAAGGGTTACTTTTGTATCACCATTTTGATGATGGTAAACTACATATTCGGTGCCCCACTTAAGCTGCCCTTCTTTGCCTTCGCTGTCCTTGATATTAAGCTTTTTGCCGCGCTCAAACACCAAGTCGTTGTAGACGGTTTTCTTATTGCCTTCTGCGTCCACTCCTTCAGTTTCTGCTATCTTCTTCAACTCGTCCCAAGTGAAGGTTTGTTCAGCCACATTGGTCTTGTTGCCCTTCTCGTCAACAGTCCACAGGTTGGTTTGGAAGGTGATGCTGGCAATATCACCCTTACCGCTCAAATAGCGCAAGGATTCTTTCGAGAGCGTTACCTTGTCGGTTTTGAAGCGCACGTTATTCTGTTTATATGAATAAATAACGCCTTTCATCTCACCAAGCAGGGTTTTGCCCTTATCTACATTCTCGGAGTTTTCATAGAAGGGGATGGTAAGCTTTCCGGGCTTCATATGGCTGCCTTCAGCCGCATTGCCCCAGCTGAACCGATATCCAGAACCCTTCTGGTTCAACGGCCCCTGCACCTCATGGTCAACCTTTTCTTCAGTGGTGGTGGGTTTGGTGGCAAACGCCTTTGATGTGACCTTCGGCACAGGAATTTCCGGAGTGAACGTGGCTTTGGCACTGCTCTGCAAATCCATATACAGGTATTCCGCGTGATTCGACGCGGTGGCCGACTGGAATTGACGACGAGCGTATTGGCTGGTCACCGTATTAACAAAACTATCGCGCGGATAATCCATAA
The DNA here is from genome assembly GCA_963623245.1 of Parabacteroides merdae. GTDB lineage: Bacteria > Actinomycetota > Actinomycetes > Actinomycetales > Bifidobacteriaceae > Bifidobacterium. The sequence continues at coordinate 818 of CAVFKU010000098.1, read as the reverse complement.
TGCCGTTGATGCGAATCTCGCCTGGAATTACGGTGTCTGACTTCTTGGTGACCACATTGGTCTCATTATTGATGTCATATGTGGAGGAAGGCAGGCGGTTTGCCAAGCGCACGCGAATGCGGCCAGTGGCGTCAGCGGGAAGGCCGTTGCCGTTCTTGTCCCCTGGCATGAGATTGCCCGCAGAGTCCTTGTTTTGCGTTGCTGCGTTGTACGTGCTTGTGGGCACTTGAATCGTCCACACCCAGTAGTCAGGATCGCTCTCGTCTGTCTGCGGTGTGGCAGAAGCCGCTGCCAAGCCCTTCCACTCGTTGGTCTCGCTATAGTTCTCGGTGGTGGTGCCGCGCTTGCTCACCGCATATTTCTTGGAATCGTAAGTCTTGGTGGTTTCGTATTCAAGAATCTTGGCTGTGGTGGTTTTTGCCTTTTCTCCATCTTTCTTGCCGTCAATGCCGCCCACACCGGTGACATTATTGCCCATGAACCACTGCTCGTACCACAGTTGCGCCGCAGTTTCCTTCACTTCCTCGCGTTCAGCTTCAGTGGCAGTCTCAGGATTGTAATTTTCCTTGTCTTTATTCTTCTCACGCAATGCCTGATCTACCATTGCTTTCGGCAACTCGGACTTCTTCATGCGAATGTCCACCGATTTAATGATGAAATCTTCAGGCAGAGTGTCTGTTAGCCATGCGCCGCCATCCGTGGTGCCGCGTTTGGCGTTCGCATCAGTCAACGCTTCTTTCTCGGCAGCTTGATCAAGGTTGGTTTCACCACCCACACGAGATATTGAAGTATTTGCCCTGTTGTACAGATTGCTGAAC
>CAVFKU010000097.1:0-5062 GCA_963623245.1 Parabacteroides merdae | reverse complement strand
GCCTAAAGTCTAGCTCATTCTACAAGCCACTCAAGTGGTTGTGGACATACACAAAACAGTACATTGACGATGCTTCTGAAAATAACCTGTCTTTCCTACTTTCAGGTCAGGAAGTAGATGACTTATATGACATAGACACTAATGCGGCAGCTAAAGACGGTTACAACACTACTTCCCCATGCTACTGGCTGCGCTCATCAGCAGGTAAAGCAGGCGAGTTTGGGCAATATAACTTGGCGGGCACTATTGGTATTAATCAAAAGCCTTCTGCTATCAAAATCTGGATACATGGTTTCACTTTTGTGAATGGTACAGGTGTCGGTGTGTCGCCTGCTTCCAACGTGAATTTAAGCAACATCCTCTTCACGTCCCTCTATAGCCAAACCAAAGGCACCACGGCAGGGCAATTGGAGCAAGTGGAAACGGCCGACAGCAACGAATGGCAAGTCACCCTTAAAGACACCACGAAAACAATCACCGTGCAAACAGGGAATTTGACCACAAGCAATGGAGCCACGCAAGCTACTGTTCCTTTTACTGCCTCAAGTAGCGACAATAGTGATATAGATCAGATTTCCGTTGTGATTACCAGTGGCGATATTTCTTCTACAACGAGCGAAGTATTGTATTACGGCAAACTGGACACCGCCAACGTAACCGGCGGCACTGGCACCTTCACCCTCCCAAGCAACCTTCCCAGCGGGCATAAGGTGTATGTAATGGCTGAGGATATCAATGAGGCAGGTTTCACGGATTATGCTTCCGAACCCGTGGAAGTCACCTTTGCTGCAGACGCCAAAGAGCATACAGTGACCTTCGATTCAGACGGTGGTACGGATGTGCCAGCTCAGAAGGTTCAAGACGGCAACAAGGCCACAAAGCCTGCTGATCCAACAAAGGAAGGCCATACCTTCAAAGGCTGGTATAGCGAAGGCAATGCGTTTGACTTTGATACGCCGATTACCAAAGACATCACGCTCAAGGCTGTTTGGGAAAAGAACACGGAGCCCACTCCTGATCCGAATCCTGACCCAGAGCCTGATCCCACTCCAGACCCAGACCCAGACCCAGACCCAGACCCAACACCAAGCCCAGATCCGGACACTGATTCAGACACTAAGCCTGACACTAAACCCGATACGTCAGGACACACGCCTAATAATCAGGCATCAACAATTGCGCATACTGGTAGTTCAGTGCGAGATATTCTGACTACAGGCCTCCTGTGTGTTATTACTGCAGGAATGTTGTGGGCGGTGCTGGTGTCCAGAAGATACAGCTGCGAATAGGGCACAACATAAGTAACTCAGCGAAGCGGGAGTATGTGCTCCCGCTTTGCTGTTGGGTGAGTAGACCCGTCGAACGTGACGGGTAGGTTGGTGAGCATGAGCACACGGGATCGCAAAGCAACTCGCGGCGGGGAACAGCCCTCGTCGAAGCGTTCCGGCAATTCGGGGCCGATTGCGTTTTTCGTGTCCCTGTTCATCGTCGCGGTCGGCGTCATTCAGCTCGTCTCCACGCTCAACGTCTATGCGGCTGATTTGGCTCATCTCAACAGTCTTAAGTATCAGGAAGCTGCTTTGATTGCCCAGAAACAGGAGCTGGAGAACGACATCTCCCGTTGGGATGATGAATCGTATGTGGCAGCGCAAGCCCGCGACCGTCTCGGTTTCGTCTTCCCTGGCGAGCAGTCCGTACATGTGCTCAACCCGCAAGCCGTCACCGGTGAGGAAACGGACCAGCAGGACAGCGGCTCGGGGTCTTCAACCCAATCGAAACAGCTGCCGTGGTATAGCGAATTGTCATACTCCTTCAAAGAGGCCGATCAGGAGGACGACAACAAGCAATCCGATTCAGCCGCCCAGCAACAGAGCAATACGCAAGAAGACAATCAGGAGAACAAGCAGTGACCGATCCCATCCAGCTGGCCCAACATTTTCTTGCTTCGCCCCCTGAGTCGCGTGACATTGGCATTGTGGAACGTCAGTTGGGCAGATACCCGCGCGGCATGGTCGCAGTCGGCGCCCGTTGCGCATGTTCGCGCCCGCTCGCCGTAGTCACGAGACCCTTGTTGCCGGGCGGCGTGCCGTTTCCCACCACCTGCTATCTGACCAGCCCCGAGGCAGTGAAGGCGGTTTCGCATGTCGAGGCTGAAGGCACGATGCGCGAATATGGCGTGTTGGTCGAAACCGATGTCGATACGAAAGCGGCTTATGAGCGCGCGCATCGGCTGTATTTGGAATTCCGTCACGCCGTGGCCGTGCAACTGGGGGACAGCGAGGAGCATATCGAGGGCACATCCGCCGGTGGAATGCCCACCCGCGTCAAGTGTCTGCATGCGCTGGTCGCGCAGTCGCTGGTGATGGGGCCGGGGGCGAATCCGATTGGTGATATGGTGCTTGAGCGGGTGAAGGGAGAGTTTGACCCCGCTCTCTGCCGTTGCAGCGTTGGCTGGCCGGAAGAAAACGAAACAGAACAGAGAGGATGAGAGGCAATGAGCAAAGCAGTCACCGTCGCCGGCATTGATTGCGGCACCAACTCCATCCGATTGAAAGTGGCTCGTGTCGACGAGCAGGGCATGAGCGAGATCGTGCCGCGCCAGTTGCAGGTGATCCGCCTCGGGCAGGACGTGGATAAGACCCATCGTTTCGCCGACGAAGCGCTTGAACGTGCTTACGCCGCGGCGCGCGGGTTTGCCACCATTCTTGAACGTCATCCGGTGGATGGTGTGCGTTTTGTTGCCACTTCCGCCACCCGTGATGCCGAGAACCACGAGGAGTTCGAGCGTGGCATCGAAAGCATTCTCGGCGTGCGCCCCGAGGTCATCGACGGCACCGAAGAGGCGGATCTGAGCTTTCTTGGTGCGACGAGCGTGGTCGACCACAGTGCCTTGAAGCCTCCCTATCTGGTGGTCGATCTTGGTGGCGGCTCGACCGAACTGGTGCTCGGCGGCGACGGGCAGAGCGCGCCCGCAGGGCAGGTGCAGTCCGCGTTTTCAATGAACATCGGCTCCGTGCGCATGAGTGAACGCCACCTGAAAAGCGATCCGCCCACCGAAGATGAAATCGCGCATGCCATCAAGGACATTGATGCGCATATCGACGAAGCATTCCGCACGGTTCCAGCTGGGCGCGCACGCACGATCATCGGCGTGTCCGGCACCGTGACCACAATGACCGCGCTGGCATTGGGGTTGACTGAATACGACCACCGGGTCGTTGACGGGCACCGTCTGCCCGTGAGTGAAGCGTATGCGGTGGACGACAGGTTCCTGCGCATGAGCCGCGCCGAACGTCGCACATACAACACCATTCACCCCGGGCGCGTTGACGTGGTGGGCGGTGGTGCCGTGGTGTGGAATCGTGTGCTGGCGAAGGTCAGTGAGGCCGCCGAAGAAGATCATGGCGAGGGCATTGATTCGTTTGTGGCCAGCGAACACGGTCTTCTCGATGGCATCGTGCTCGATTACGGTCGTCGTCTTTTGGCCGCGCGATAACGTACAATAGCATTCGGCTAGTTTGTGTGACTGGCCGCAAGCCTCCGTGGCGAAATTGGTATACGCAGCTGACTTAAAATCAGCCGCTTCGGCTTACGGGTTCGAGTCCCGTCGGAGGCACCCACTTACCTCGTCATTCCACTCACCCTGTCATTCCACTCACCCTGTCATTCCACTCACCTTATCCTCCGTCATCTCATCTCTCGTCATCTCGACCCAGCCTCGTTTCTCCTGCCGTTTCAAGCGAAGTCCGTTAGGTCGTAGCTGGGAATTCTTGCATCACCGCAAGAATTCTAGCCCCGCGTAATTCAAATTAAGTGCGCATTGTATATTCTCAAGCTCTTATTAACTCTGCGTATTGTATAGTTTTGCGTGAAAAATTCATTGCGCTTTATATGCAGTTTATGTATACTGGCACCAGTGAATACCAGCAAACTCCTGTGGAATAGCAAAAAGGAATCAATGGTATGGATATCAAAACTTCTCCAATCCTAGGTGAATCTGAAGCCATGAAAGTCTCTAGAAAGAACAACTCTGGAACAGTAACTAATCGCCCCTTCGCAAGGAAGATCTACTTACAACTTTTGGACTGGAAGAATAAGGCAAGCCATGAAAAGGCCTTGATAATTGAAGGGGCAAGACGAATCGGCAAATCGACCGTGGTTGAAGAGTTTGCAAAAAATGAATACAGAAGCTATATCTTGATTGATTTCAACGATGCCAGCGATACCGTTTTCAATGCTTTCACCAGTCACTTGGATGACTTGGACACTTTCTTCATGATCCTCGGTGCGGAATACAACACCGTCCTGCACCCCAACGAATCAATCATCATCTTTGATGAAGTCCAGCAATTTCCCAAAGCTCGCCAATCGGTGAAAAAACTCGTGAAGGATGGCAGGTTTGACTACATTGAAACAGGCTCGCTTATATCGATAAAAGAAAACGTTAAAGACATCACTATTCCCTCGGAAGAGCGGAAAATAAAGATGTACCCGATGGATTTTGAAGAGTTCTGCTGGGCATTGGGCGAAAAGGCCATGATCGAATACATAAAACAATGTTTTGAGAAGAAAAAGCCTCTTGAGGAAGGGCTTCACCACAAAGCGATGCTGCTGTTCAAGCAATATATGCTGGTTGGCGGCATGCCTAAAGTCGTTTCAAAATATGTTGACAGCGGCAGATCGTTTATCGCTGTCGATGAGGAAAAAAGAGACATTTTGACCCTGTACAAAAACGACATTTCCAAAATCGACGCTCAATACCGCTCGAAGGTGTCATCGATTTTTGAGCAGATTCCGTCTTTTCTTTCACGACATGAAAAGCGAGTGCGTCTATCGAATATACAGAAGAACTCGACATATCCGATGTATCACGACACCTTCTACTGGCTTGGCGATTCGATGATTGCAAACGAATGCTTCAACTGCAATGATCCGAATGTCGGTCTTTCCTTGAATGAAGAGCGAGCAAGCGTCAAGTGCTACATGGGAGACACAGGGCTGCTCGTCAGTCATGCCTTTAATGAGAATGAAATCGCAGATGGCGAACTGTATAGGCAGATAC
>CAVFKU010000096.1:0-5131 GCA_963623245.1 Parabacteroides merdae | reverse complement strand
CCTTCGACCACGGCGGTTTTGCCGACGCCCGGCTCGCCGATCAGCACGGGGTTGTTCTTGGTGCGCCGCGACAGAATCTGGATGACACGACGAATCTCCTGATCACGCCCGATCACCGGGTCGAGTTTGCCTTCCCTTGCCTGGGCCGTCAGGTCGGTGGAGTATTTCTCCAACGCCTTGTAGCTGCTTTCCGCGTCGGGGCTGGTCACTTTCGCGCCGCCGCGCACACCGGGCACCGCCTTGCGCAGGGCGGCTGCGGTAACGTTATTGGCCTTCAGAATGTCCGCCGACTGGTTGGGCGTGGCCGCCGCAATGCCGATGAGCAGATGCTCGGTGGAAACGTATTCGTCGCCCATCGACTGCATTTCCTTCTCGGCAGCCGCCACCGCCGCCGTAAGTTGACGGCTGGCTTGCGGCTGCGAAGTGGACGAACCCGACGCGCTCGGCAGTGAGACCAGCGCATTGCGCACAGCAGCGCCGATGGCTTGCGGGTCGCCGCCCGCCGCTTCAATCAGCGCACGCACCACACCCTGCTGTTGACGCAGCAGCGCGTCCAGCACATGCAGCGTTTCGACCTGCGCATTGCCGGCGGCCGACGCGCTCTGGATCGCGTCGCCTATGGCTTCCTGCGCCATCGTGGTGAACTTCTGTTCCATATTGTCCTCCAAGTCTTGCGCCCTTGCGCCGGTTGGAATTACGGGGCATTGCTGCCGCGCGTCCGGCCAACGGTTTGGGCATAGGTGTCATGTTCTGACACGTTCAACCGACCTGAAGCCCATTCTATTCCCAAAACTTGAGTCTCATGCACTCAAGTTTGAATAGTGGTTGAAATAACGTTCCAGGAACAGTACTACTTCCTATTAGGAACAAGCATGATATCCCCATCTGCAATGCCTTTAAGATGCTGCCCATAAGGGCTCTTGCCATATCGAACAGCAGCTTCCACAAGCTGGTCGCGGGTGATCCAGCCATTCTCGAAGGCTATTTCCTCCACAACAGCGATTGGCAAGCCTTGCGCGCGCTGAATAGTGCGCACGAATTCACCCGCCTCGAACAGCGAGTCCATAGTGCCGGTGTCCAGCCAGGCGTAACCACGTCCAAGCGTTCGCACGTTCAGAGAACCGTCGTCAAGGTACATCTTGTTCAAGTCGGTAATCTCCAGCTCGCCACGCGCGGAGGGTTTGACCTGCTTGGCAAACTCGGTGACGCGACTGTCATAGAAATACAGGCCAGTCACCGCGTAATTGCTCGCTGGGTGCTCTGGCTTCTCCACAATACTGGTGGCCTTCTTGTTCTCATCGAACTCCACCACGCCATAACGCTGAGGGTCGTCCACATAATATCCGAACACGGTAGCGCCCAAATCCACGGAAGCGGCAGAGCGCAAAGTACGCCCCAAACCATTGCCATAGAAGATGTTGTCCCCAAGCACCAGCGCACACGATTCACCGCCGATAAACTCCTCGCCAAGCACAAACGCCTGCGCCAAACCATCCGGAGAAGGCTGCACTTTATACGAGAAATTCACGCCATATCTGCTTCCGTCGCCCAAAAGTCGCTTGAAATTCGGCAAATCATGCGGCGTGGAGATGATCAGGATGTCACGAATACCGGCCATCATGAGCACGCTCAGCGGGTAATAGATCATTGGCTTGTCGTAGACGGGCAACAACTGCTTCGACGTCACCGTCGTCAACGGATACAAGCGGGTGCCGGAACCGCCGGCGAGAATAATGCCTTTCATGGCTGTCTGCTTCCTGCTACTTTCTTCTGCTTTCTGCTTCTAACTCTCAGGTGTTCTAAGCATAGCTGCCTGCTACTTCGCCAGTTCCTTGTCCACGTATGCCTTCAGACTTTCTTCCCAATCTGGCGCATCGCATCCACTTGCCTTAATTTTCGTAAGATCCAGCGCACTATTAGCCGGACGCGGGCTGACTGGAGCCTTCGCGTCGGCAAAGTACTGTTCGGTTGAAATCGGCGTGACCTTGCTTGCATTGCCATTTGCTTGGTCAAACACCGCCTTGGCGATATCCGCCCAGCTTTTCACTGCACCAGAACCCGTCAGGTTATATGTGCCGTATGCCGCGCCACTGCCAAGCAGATAGAAAATCGCCTCAGCCATGTCATGAGTGAAGGTCAGGCGGCCATACTGGTCGTCGACCACTGTCACTTCATTTAAGTCATCGGCAGGGTCAGCAACGCGATTCGACAACATCATCATGGTTTTGACAAAGTTACACCCATCGCCGATCACCCAACTGGAACGCACGATGTAGTGGCGAGGCGCGTTCGCCACCGCGATATCGCCCGCCGCCTTCGTCTGCCCATACACGCCCAGCGGAGCGAACGCCTCGGCTTCATCATGTTCATTGCGCGTGCCGTCGAACACATAATCGGAACTCACATGCACCAGCGTGATGTTGTGTTCCTTGGCAACTTTGGCCAGCAACGCCGGCCCCTTAGCATTGGCCTTCCAAGCGAGCGGGCGACCTTCCGGCGTTTCAGCCTTGTCAACCGCCGTATAAGCACCCGCGTTAATGATGGTGCCATACAGCGACCAGTCAAATTGCTCGTATTGCGCAGGGTCGGAGAAGTCAAAAGTGTCAATATCGTTAAATTCGAAGCCCTGCAAGCCGTGCGCTTCAACGTACTCACGAATGGCACGGCCCAGTTGGCCATTGCAACCCGTCACCATGGTGAGGCGCGGCACCATCGGCTTGACCTCTTCAAGCATTGGATGATGTAGATCCGCTTCAGAACGCTCGGATTCCTCCAATGGTATCGGCCACTGGATGTTCAGTTCCTGGTCTGCGAGATTGACGAACGTGTAGGTCTTCTTCTGTTCCAACGACCAATGCGCGTTCACCAAGTATGTATATACGGTGCCGTCTTCAAGCGACTGGAAGCTGTTGCCCACGCCGCGCGGCACATAAATCGCCTTCGAAGGGTCGAGTCGAGCGGTGAACACCTGCCCGAACGACACACCTGGGCGCAAATCCACCCACGCACCGAAAATCTTGCCACAGGCAATCGAAATGTATTTGTCCCACGGCTCGGCATGGATGCCGCGCGTCACGCCGCGTTTGGCATTGAATGAGATGTTGTTTTGCACAGGGCCAAAATCCGGCAACCCCAGCGCGGCCATTTTTGCACGTTGCCAGTTTTCCTTGAACCAGCCGCGGTTATCCCCGTGCACCGGCAGATCAAATACCAGCAATCCGGGAATATTCGTCTTGGTGACCCTCAGTTCTTTTTCAAAATCCATGAATCAAACCGCCTCATTGGCCTTGCTGCTTGTATTTGGCTTCTGTGGCGGCTTTTGACGGCTCCCACCAAGCGCGATTGTCGGTGTACCACTTAATCGTCTGCTCGAGGCCGGAACAGAAATCCGTATGGGTGGGCTTCCAACCCAATTCAGTCTGCAGTTTGGTCGAATCGATGGCGTAGCGGCGGTCATGGCCGGGGCGATCCTTCACCCAGTCGAAGGCATCGGGCGCTTGGCCCATCATTTCAAGAATCATGCGCAGTACAGCGATGTTGTTCTTCTCGCCGTTCGCACCAATGAGATACGTCTCGCCGATGCACCCCTTTGTCAGAATCGTCCACACGCCCGAGGAGTGATCCTCAGTGTGAATCCAGTCGCGCACGTTTTCGCCTTTGCCATAGAGCTTGGGGCGAATGCCTTCCAGAATATTCGTGATTTGGCGCGGGATGAACTTCTCCACGTGCTGATACGGCCCGTAATTGTTCGAACAGTTCGAAATTGTCGTGCTCAAGCCATACGTGCGCGTCCATGCGCGCACCAGCATGTCCGAGGCGGCCTTGGTTGACGAATATGGCGACGAAGGATGATACGGAGTGGACTCGGTGAACTTGGCCGGATCGTCCAACGCCAAGTCACCATACACCTCGTCGGTGCTCACATGATGGTAACGCACGTCGTACTTGCGCACCGCCTCCAACAGACGGAACGTGCCCTCCACATTGGTCTTCAAAAACGGCTCGGGGTTGGCGATGGAGTTGTCGTTGTGCGATTCCGCCGCGTAATGCACGATGGCATCATGGCTGGGCACAAGCCGGTCAAGCAGCTCGGCGTCGCAGATGTTGCCATGCACGAACTCAACTCGGTCAGCCGGCAGCCCCGCGATATTTTCCAGATTGCCCGCATAGGTCAGCGCGTCCAGCACCGTCACATGCGTTTCGGGATGATTATTCACCACATAATGCACGAAATTCGACCCGATAAAACCGCATCCGCCGGTCACAATGATGTTGCGAGGTTCAAAGACTTCAGCCATACTCTCCACCCTACCGGCTCGCGCCGTCATTCACTGCGGAAATAAGGAATATCTTCGCCCAACACAGCACAACACAACCCAACGCCAATGGCCGCTTCCTCAAGCATATGTCCCATTGGGTCGATTTCTCTCAAATCATTTCATCAAATTCAAGAAATGATTTCACAAATTCAGATATTGATTTCATAGATTTAAATAAAATATTGCCTCAAAAACAAATTTGATAAACTTATTTGTCAAATTTGCTATAATTTTAGCCATGCTCGAATTGGATTTGTTAAATCTTGTAGAAAAGATTCAAAACAGGAAAGCCGAAGCTCAAACCATCGAGCTCAAGGCAGCACACGAGGGATACCCCACCAAGCTGTATGATACGCTTTCGAGCTTCTCGAACCAAGACGATGGCGGGATCATCATCTTCGGACTGGACGAGCAACAGGATTACTCTGCCGTCGGCGTCTACGACGTTCAGGATCTCATCAAGCACGTCACCGAACAATGCAATCAGATGCATCCGAAAGTGCGCGCGATATTCACCATCTGCGATATTGAAGGCAAGCACGTGGTGAGCGCCGAGATACCGTCAATGGACATCACCGACCGGCCGTGCTATTACGAAGGCAAAGGCCGCAACAGGGGATCGTATATTCGCGTGGGCGAAGCGGATGAACCGATGACCGAATACGAAATATACAGTTACGAAGCTTTTCGCCGCAAATATGAAGATGAGGCGCACCCCGTGGAACGCGCCGACATCAATGATCTGGAAGAAAGCCGGGTGACTTCCTATATCACCATACTCAAGGACGGCAAGCCCAATCTCTCCCAAATGC
>CAVFKU010000095.1:0-5365 GCA_963623245.1 Parabacteroides merdae | reverse complement strand
CCCATATTCTTTGCCTTTGCAGGATCAGCCATCACCTTATCGATGGCGGCGGCCATATCGGCCACAAACTTGTCTGGGTTGGTGGGCGTGCCTGTGCCGTCATGCAATTGTTCGATCGGCACCAGATAGCCGGTCTCTCCGTCAACCACAACCTCCGGAATGCCTCCAGTTGCAGAAGCGACCACAGGCAGTCCGCATGCCATGGCTTCAAGGTTCACAATGCCCAGCGGCTCGTAAATCGACGGGCAAATAAAGGCGTCACAACCGTGTTCCAGCGCGTTCAACTCCGGCTTGGGCAGCATTTCTTCAATCCAGATGATATTGCCTCGCGTAGCATCCAACTTGGCGAATGCTTCTTTGACTTCCCTAGCAATCTCGGGGGTGTCTGGCGCGCCGGCGCATAGCACCACCTGAATACCAGGGTCGATCAGATGCAACGCTTTAAGCAGATACGGCAAGCCCTTCTGCCTCGTGATACGCCCCACGAACAGCAGCGTAGGTTTGCTGCGGTCAATGTGATAGCGGTCGAACACCCGCCAACCTTCATCGTCAGGGGCAGGCGTGGCAAAATCACTCATGGTGATGCCGTTGTGCACTACCACCACCTTGGCAGGGTCAACATTAGGGTAGGCGGCAAGAATATCTTCGCGCATACCGGATGACACAGCAATAATGCGGTCGGCATGTTCGTAGGCGTCGCGTTCGGCCCAAGAGCTTAAGTTGTAGCCGCCGCCAAGCTGCTCGCGCTTCCACGGGCGGAACGGTTCGAGCGAATGGGCAGTAATCACCATCGGCACCTCGTGCAACTGCTGCGCAAGACGTCCTGCCAGACAGGCATACCATGTGTGCACATGCACCAGATCTGCATCAACATCATTAGCAATCTGCAAATCGACGCCGAATGTCTTCAACGCACCGTTGGCATTGTTCAGCTCGGCTGGCGTGTCGTAGCCGACCAGATGCAGCGAACCTTGGGGATTAGCGCAGGCAATGGCGGGAATATCGGTGTCTGCACGCTCGCCGTCAAACGCACGCACGGTCACGTCGATGCGTTCGGCCAGCATTTTGGACAGCTCCTCGGCATGCACGCCGGCTCCACCGTACACATGCGGCGGATATTCGCGGGTGAGTATATCGACCTTCATTGGTCTTCTCCTTCACAGATGAAAACAGTGCAGACACTACCCACTGTAATCCACCACCCGCACACAAAACACGCAACTGTTTTATGAGCCTGCCAATTGAGGGCATTACTTAACAAAAATGCCAGCAGCGAAGAGGCTACTGGCACTTCTTTTAAGCAGATGGCGACGAATCTTAAACGGCGGTGCCGTTCTGGTCGAGATTGGGGTTGTGCTTGGAATCACCAGCGGTGAAGAACAGACTCAACACGCCAATGATGAACACTCCAGAAATAGCGGCGATAAGGCGCAGCGGGTGCGAAGGCAGCCAGATCACCACGAAGAAAGCGATAATGGATGCAGCAATCAGAATCCAACTGAACACACGGAACCACTGGCGCACCGAATGCGGAGCTTTGAACATCTTCGGATTCGTATAGTTCGGGTTGGTGGTGAGCAATGCCTCGTTTTCGCTAATGGTGTGACCGCTCGGCTTCCACGGGCCGTCAGTGCCCTCCTGCAAACGGCGCGACTTCTCCTGTAATTGGTATTCGTCGATCATGCCGGAGCGGGCGCGCCCTTGGGTGGAATCGTATTGCGACGGCACTCCCCTGCGGTCTGACTTGGCTTTGGCGCGACGTTCTGCACGATTGGGCATGACTGCTCCTTAGTTCAACTCGTGAATGTGAATGAATCCTGCGGCAAGTTTACCCCAGAACCCGACATTTTCGTCAGCTTTAATGAAGATTGTTTTGCTTTCGAGGCCACATTTCGACCCCCCCAAAAAAAAATGGGTTATAGCCCCAAAAATAGCGAAGGGTGTGTGTACTGCGCGTTGCGTTGAGATCGCGTTGCGCGGGGTTACACACACCCTTGGCTGGGCCACGTCTTAGTCGGGGGCGTGGGCCGTGTCTTAGCCGAGTACCCTTTTAGCTCAGGCGGCGCGCTAGAGCGAAGAGCGCGAGAGCGGCCAGCAGGGTGATAGCTAGGACAAGTGCAGCAGGAAGGAGCACTGTACCGGTGGACGCTAGAGCGTGACCTGAAGCAGCGTTTTGCGCGTTCGTGTTATGCCCGTTAGCACTCCTGCCCAAACCGAAAGCGCTAGTGTCTTCGACGGTGACGGTTTTCTCTACCGTGACGGTGTTACCGTCCGCGTCGGTCAGGGTGATCTTCACGGTATACACACCCGGCTTGGCATTGGTCAAGTTTTCACCGGTTTGACCGGCCAGAAGCTCACCGTCCTTGTACCACTGGTATTCCACGGTTGCGCCAGCGGGATTGTTAACCTTGGTGTTCACACTGTTACCGTCAACGGTCACGTCAACTTCAGGTTCGAGCAGCTTCCATACCGGATGGATTGCCATGTCGTCCAAGAGCTTGTCCTTGGACGGGTCGAACGGGGTGCCGTCCGCTTTAGCCCAACCAGTGAACTCGTAACCGTCCTTCTTGGGCTGGGGCAGCTTGGACGTGTCAATGGTTTCACCGTCAGGCACGGTCACGGTCGTGCTTGAACCGTTACCGTTATCAATCGTAACGGTATGACTGGGAGCGCGAACGGTGATTTCCTTGCTCGTGGTGGATGACTTGTTCGTGGTCGGATCGGTAACGGTCACCTCGACCTTGTAGGTACCAGGCTCGCTTACCTCGTAATCCGCACTATTCGCCCCATCGATAATGGAACCGTCCTTGTACCACTTGTAATCAGTGGTCACTGAACCATTCTCCACGCTCGGGGTGGTCACATTAGTTTCGATCTTGGCGCTTTCACCAGGAGCAACCGTGGCAGAACTCGAGGAAACATCCACCTGAGCTTGGTTCAACGTCCACACCGGGCTCACAGTCAAATCACTCAACACCGGAGTGCTCACCGGATCGAACGACTGGCCGTCAGAAGTGGTCCAACCAGACAACGTGTACCCCTGCTTGGAAGTACCAGCCACGTTATTCGCACCCAACGGATCACCGTTCACCACCGTGACCTTCTTCGAAGCAGTATCACTGGTGTTCACTGTCACCTCACGGTTGCTCGGAGCTTCAATCGACACCGTCTTCGTCACCGAAGAAGTATGACCGTCATGATCATCCTCCGCAACCGTAACCGTATACGAGCCAGCCTCACCAACAGCACACGTGCTCTTATTCGCGCAAACACCAACCGTTTTACCGTCCTTGCTCCACGTAATCGTTTCGCTAACAGAAGACAGTGGCTTCACCGACTTCACCGACATCGTGACCTTATCAGCACGAGTTTCCAGCTTGGTCTTATCCTGAGTAAACGTCACAGTCGGATCATTCAACTTGTACTGCGCAGCCAAAGTCATATCATCACTCACCTGTGTAGCGAGATTAAACGATGAATTATCAGCCGCATTCGTATAACCAGACACCGTGTAACCAGTCTTCTTCGCGACACTGTCGATCTCGGACTTATCCAACGCTTTGTTATACGACACACTCGTCGAACCCAACGTCTTGTTCTTATCATCCGTAACGGTGACCTGACGCTTGACCTTCGCTTCAATCGACACCGAAGCAGTCACCGACTTCGCCGGAATTGTCAACTCGCCAGAAGACTTATCAAACGAGAAATCCTCGCCCTCGTCCAACGATTTACCACCAACCTTGACCGAAACCGTATCCGTATCCAACTGACGGCCATCAGCAGCAGACAACGTCAACTCATACTTCGTACCAGTCAACAAATGCTCAGACGACACCGTCTTATTCGCCACAGCACGAACAGACGCGCCAGCCGAACGCAAACCAGCAGCCTGCACCGAAGCAGCGGAAACAGCGGACGAATCGGACGAATCAGATGAATCGGACGCGGCTTTTGCTGAAGACGACGACTTCTTCGACACCTTCAACAAACCACCATCCTGATCAATCTCCGACTCAACACGCTTCACCGGAGTAGAGGATACTGCGTATCCCGAACCGAGATTAAGACCGGTGTCATATTCAACGTAATAACCCTGAACATCAGTGGGGGAGCTTTGCGTTTCCCAGATTAGATTCATCCCAACCGAATCATTCCATTTCCCGTCTGCACCATAAGTAGCGAGATATTCAATACTTTTTCGCGTGCCCTGATCGAAATAATCATCATCAGGCTCATCCTTTGCCCAATTCGCGTACACACCCTTAACAGCATTACCCAGACGAGCAGTCGGTTGACGCGACGTGTTCTCCGGGGCATAACCACCGTCCCAGAACTTCACACCCGCGCTTGGACCGGTCACCCAATACCACGCCAAATACTGAGCGTCCTCTTCCTTTGTCGGATACCTGCCTGCAATGTTAAGCGTGAACGTATCCGCGTTCGCCTTGGCCTGCTCCGCAGTAGTAAAACGAGTCGCGCCCAACCAGCCGGTCTTATTATTAAAACTCTTATAAATCAGATTATTTTCTTCCTCTGATTCAATCGTCAACAAATGACCCTTCGCACCCATAAACGTGCTCTTCTTTGCAGCAGCATACGCTTCAGGCCAATCAGTACAACCGCTCGACTTGAGCGCACCGGTAGCATAAGCCTCAAATGGGAAGAACGCATACGCATGCCCATTAAACAAAATCACATCAGACGTTTTACGACTAGCTTGCCCCTCAGTCGTTGTAGCAGTAGCAGTCGCACTCAACGTAGTATTCACAGCCGCAACCGACACCGACTGAGACTGATCATCATCCAACGTAAACGTCAACTCACGCAAAAAAGCCTGCAAATCCTGCGCCGTAATATTATTACCCGACGACTTATACGACACATACTTATACTCCCCCTTCGCTTTCATATCAGTGCCCTGCACATACGCGCTCTGCGCATCCAACGCCCCAAACGCAGAAGCATTAGCCGGAGCCACCGTGTCAGGCAACGTAAACGAACCCGTATCAACAGTCACCGAAAAATAACAACTATCCATACCAGTCACCGTGACATTACCCAACTGATACGTAGCCGCATCACCATCAAACTGCACATTCGTTTTCTCATCATCATGCAACGCAACAACCGGGCCAACCCCATCAGCCCCCCAAACAACAGGAACCCCCATCACAAACACAGTCAACAGGGCAACACACACCGCCGCGCAACGCAAAACCCCGCGCAAACCACGCGAACCAAACCCAACGCTCTCACTCTTAAAACGCATAATTTCCTCATTTCGCTCTACCAAAGGCAGCCCACAGCCTGCGCCGCAAGCCAACCAACTTGACAGCATCAAAGCACCCCCCCCCCCTCAGAC
>CAVFKU010000094.1:0-5399 GCA_963623245.1 Parabacteroides merdae | reverse complement strand
AATCAACCGTGTCATCCTGCACACCATCAGCACGCGCAGCATCACGCATAGTTACCACATAATCACTGCGCAAGGCATTGAGCGCCTTCCAACCCTTGGACTT
Source organism: Parabacteroides merdae (assembly GCA_963623245.1). Lineage (GTDB taxonomy): Bacteria > Actinomycetota > Actinomycetes > Actinomycetales > Bifidobacteriaceae > Bifidobacterium. The sequence continues at coordinate 5,296 of CAVFKU010000094.1, read as the reverse complement.
TTCTTCCTCGGTCAGGTCAGCCTGCTTGGTCACCAAGCGCACGCGGTAGGCGTAGACGGTGACTTCGCCTGTGGTGGCATCCACTGTGTGTGAGGTCAGATTATCGAAGCGATACACGCCGTGAGACACAAAGCCACGAGAGCCCTTGTTTCGACCAGTGGCCGTGCGATGTTCCTTCGGATCCCACGTGGAATCAAGCTCCCACGACTTACCATCCTTGGATGGCACATAACGCACCAGCTCAACAGCGGCATTATCAATACCTTGCTCAGCATTGGCATCATCACTATCGCCAGTCACCAGCTGTTCGCCAACATCCCACACGCCGTTGCCATTAGCATCCTGCCAACGTTCATCCTGCACGCCGTCGCCATCGGCGTCATTCCACACCACGCCAGTGATTGCGGAATCCTCGCCTGTGGCGCGCTTGACTTCACCAGCGTCACCGCCAGCCACGCGAGATGCCTGCGGTTCAAGCAGGTTGTATCGCGCGTTGCTGTCGAATGGATCAACATCGGTCGCATGAGCAACTGCCGCAGCGTTCTTGTCGATCTTCTTGGCACCGATGATTCGGTCGCCCACGCGCGTGCCTTCATCACTGTCGGTAGGCTCACGTACCAGATCATGCATCTGATACGGTGCACCGTCGCTGATGTCGGAATCACGACGCAGGTCACGTTCACCACTCTCGCCAACAGCGGAAGCGTGGTAGCGCGTGGCCTTATAGCCAGTTGCCAAATCAACCAACTCAACGGTGTAAGAGACGAGGCGCATTGTGCCGTTGTCGTCCCAAGCCACGGGCAGATGCTCGAAGAGGTAATCGCCCTTGCCTTGCTGCGGCGAGGAAGCGTCCTCACCGTCGCCGTCGTCGGTGGTTGTCTCCAGCGTCTGCCAATCGTCGGAAGGATCGTCAGGCGTGCCATTGTCATGGGTTACTACCTTGATGCAGCCTGTTGTCTGTTCAACCGCACAGGTCATCTTGCCGGAAGCATCCTTCGTCTGCACTTGGCGGCCGTCATGGTCGGTCACGCCGCTGCTTGCCGAATCAGTGCCGAAGGTGTTTGAACGCACCCACTTCTCACCTTCATCGGTCTCAGTCAAACGCCATTGCGTAATCCGCACTGTTTGACCAGCCAAGCCAGGCTCGCTGTCTTGACGAATACCGTCATAGGCACCTGAGGCAGCGCCGTCAACGCCGTCGGCCTTTGACATGTCGCCGTCGTCCCACACCACACCGTGGATGGCGAATTGCGGCACCAAGAGCACACCAGCGTCAAGCGTCAAGTCGGACGACGGGTTCTCTTGCTGATACCTCAGGCCATTAGGCCCAAGCACACCGCTTGTCGTGCTGCCAGAGCCAGAGCCTCCATCAGAGCCAGACGTATCGCCGTCAGAGCCGCCATCGGAACCAGACCCAGAGCCGGACGTGCCGCCTTCGGTCACCTTATTCGCCACAATCTGCGGGTCGGTTCCCGTCAAATAACGGGTGGCAACACCGGTGTTGTTTTCACCAGTGAAGGAGCGGTCAAGCGACAGGTTTGAATCAAGCGCAGTATCCGTCCCCACATTCTTGGTGGTCGGCGTCCACTGACCCTTGGCATCCAAACCAGCCTCGTCAATACGCACCTTGTATCCAGCCAGATAGTGCGTGCCATTGACTTCAACAGTGCTGCTGACACGGAAGATATACTTACCGCTGTCAGTGGTGGTAGTAGTGCGCTCGAAGTTACTCGGCGCCTTCTTCCACTCACCAGAACCGGACGTCGTGTCCCAATACCAGGTTTCCAAGGTCACCGGAACGCCGCCAATGCCTGGCTCGCCTTCATCTTGCAGACCGTTCTTGTCCAAATCGTTCCACACGTAATCGCCAATGTAGGCGGTTCTGGCGTCCACGAAGCCAAGGCCGAGCTTTTCTTGCACGGCGTAGCCCGGCACAGCAGGATCTGTGCTCATAATGGCCTTGCCGTTCTCGTCACGCGGAATCTCCGCAGTGAACGGCTTGGTGGTCACCACACGGCTGCCACTGGAATCTTCAATAGCATCGTTGTCGCCTGGATCACTGTCAGTAGGCGTCACACCGCTGGCATGCTCCGTGGGATTGGTGCTTTGCGTCATCGGCGAAACTTTCAGCCCGTCAGGCGTATTCGCCTTGATGACGTACTGCTTGCCCGGAATCAAGTCGAACTCGAAGTTGCCGTTTGCGTCCGTTGTCACCGTCTGCTCCGGCTCGTCGGAAATCTTGCCGGTTTCAGGATCGTAACGGTACAGGTTCACAGTCACATCCTTGATGCGCTGCTCCTTCGCACTGGTTGTATTACCACTGTCAGTGCGGCGGTCAATCCAACCGTCAGGATCGTGTTCGTTGCCCTGAGTGCCGTTCTCAACCAGATCGTCACGATAGGCCACACCGCGATACTTCACCTTGCGGCCAATGCCGATGTCGTACGTCACAGCCTGTTCGTCGTAGCTTTCAGTGTTCTTCGAATCGAAGGCCTTCACGTCGAACGCTTCAGTGGTTGCCTGCAACGTGCCGGAGGTCTTGTCTTCAACAACCTTCACTGAAGAGTTGGGGCCAGTAGTATCACTGCTCAGCTGGAAGGTAGACCATTCCTCAGGGAAGGTGAACTTCAAGCGGTACTTACCCGGCTTCAAATCGGAGAACATGTAGTAACCGGTGTTGCCGTAGTAATCGGTGCGCGTGGTGGTTTTCAGCGGTGCACCAACGGTCGACACCACATACTGCCCATCCGAGCCCATCACCGGATTGCCTTGAGAATCAATTTCAATCCAGTAGCAGCCGTCAGAAGCAGCGCCGTACTTGTCGGCAGTGCATTCTGCAGTCTCACTCGAACCAAGCTGATGCGACAGCTTAACTGCCTTGCCGTCACGGTTCACAGGCTGGCCGTGTTCGTTGAGCAGCTCAACGGTCACGTCGTTAATACCGGGATCGTCCGGCTCTCCGTCGCCGTCAAGATCCTTGAAGTACTGCGAGTTGTCAAACGCGTTGCCATTAGCGTCCACACCACGCAGCAGCTTGCGCCCATTCGCAGAGGTCTGGTAAGCGTCAGCACCATTGGTGGTGTCGTCCTGCTTGCCGTTCATGTCAGGGTCAAGCCACACGTAATCGCCAATGTAGCCACGGCCATCACGACGACCAACATAAGCACCAGCCACCGAGTAGCCGTTCTCGGACACGTTGAACGTGGAGGCCTTCTCCAAGTTTTCGCCATCGGTGGACACTGCTTGCATGAAGCTGTTCCACTGCACTGCCTCGTTCAGGCTCTTCAAGTCTGAATCGTTGGAGTTGATGTTCTCGAAACGACCCTTGTTCAACGAATAGAAGTGCCCGTTGTATACCGGCACGTTCAGCGGCGCTTCCATGCGGTAATCCAAAGCAATTGTGCCCATAGAGCCAGTTGGCGTATCGCTAACCACCTGGCCGTAGACCGCACGCACTGCCTTGCGCAAGACTTCCGCCTGCTGGCGCGCCTTCTTGTCGCTGGAGTTCAGCCCTTCGTTCACCTGCTTCTTGAACTCTTCCAGCGGCACGAAACCTGCTTCAAGCAGCTTTTCGTCGCTGTTGAAATTCTCAACAAGCCACTGGCGAACCTTAGCACTGCCACCCATCGAATAGAACTTGGGCAGCTTCTCTGTGTCTGGCACACCATTGACAACAATCGGCTCAATAGAACCATTCGTCTTGGTGAAGGGGCCCACCCAAATCTTTGCCTCATTATTGGCAATCAAATCCGTAGTGGTTTGCGTGGAGCCTGAACCTGACGAACCAGTCTGCGAGTTGGTGCGCGTCATGGTAATTGTGTCTGGATCAATCCAGCCGTTCCACTGCGACAAGCGCTTGGCATCAGTGCTGCCGTTGTTGAACACCTTGCTGTCGCCCACATACGGCAGGTAATCCATAATGGCCTGCTGCTTGAGCTTCTCAGCGCCGGTGGTCATTGCCGTACTCACTTCGTTCTCATAGAGATACGACGTGCCTTCAGGCACCAACACCGGGCCTTGGATGTTCCTCGTGAATCGGGTGTCCACATCCGAAGTCGCAAACTTACGCTGATCCGGCGGAGTACCTTCAGGATCAGGCTGAATACCAATGCCGGTCAGGGACTGCTGAATCTGAGACTGCGACGTGCGCGTATCAAGGTTGACATCGCGGGTGTCGAGGATGAAGGAGGTCTTCTTGCTCTGATCCTTCGACTGGCCAGTGTGCGGGCGGTAATTGCCGCGCTTGAAGCCCCAGCCAGAAACGTTCATCAGCTCTTGGCTAAGCGAGGAGCTTGTGGCGTCGGAAATCGGCACCATGAACTCAACCACCAGCGACTGGCCAGGATTAAGCTTGGCAACCTCACTGGTCACTGGCTGGCCGTTCTTGCCAGGCGTCGAGCTAAACTTCCAGCTCATGTAACGACGCTTGATGAACTGCCCACTGGCGTCCTTATCAAGGCTCGCCTTAATGTCAGTGGTCATACAGGGCTGCCCGTCAGTGCCACATGCAACGCCTTCTTCGGAGGCTGTGCCCACTTCTGTGTTGCGCATCACCAGCGAAGGAGCGTCTTCCTTCACACCCACGTTCGCATCAAGATCAAGCAGCGAAGTGTTGTTGGTATTGAGAGTGCACTCTGCGTCTTCACTGGTGTCGTTCTCGTCTTTATTACAACGATCCAACACGTAGTAAGTCCACTGCGGTGTCATGCTGTTGAGGTTGGACGGCTTGGACGTGTAACTATCGGACAGATAGTTCTTGCCATTGGCCATGCCAGCAATCGAGGTAACGATATTGCCGTCATCGCCCGACCTGGTGGACTTCTTCGTAGATGTCACATCTGGCTCGACATACTGGAAGTTTGCAGTGTCACCCACCAACGCTTGCGCGTAGGGAGCCATGAAGCTCAAATCAGGATTGGTTGCGCTGGATTCGCGGCCATCCTTAATGCCTAGTGCTTCCTGTTCCTTGGAGGTCAGGTTCTGCAACACCAAGCGGTACTTGAGCATCAGCGAGCCCTTGGTGTTGATCATCTGATTATTGCCATACACCCAACGGTAGCCGGAGCTGGCGGAGCCTGAATAGTAGGCTTGTTCAACTTCCAGTCTCATGTATGGGTATTCAGGGCTTAAGTAGAAGCCAACGCGATTGCGCGCACCCACCAGATACTTCGTGTCGTCGTAGCGTGTGGTGCCTTCAACGAAGTGGTTCAGGTGTCGATGCGACTCCATCGAGTCTTGTTCATCTGCAACATCGGTGTACAGGCTCACGCGAATAGCATTATCGGTGATGCTATTG
>CAVFKU010000093.1:0-5523 GCA_963623245.1 Parabacteroides merdae | reverse complement strand
TTGTTGCTGTAGCCGTCGTGAATAGCCGATATGCTTTAAAGTTGGTGGGTTTCCTAGAAACTTGGCGAGCAATGTTCACAGAAAGGCGATTATGGCTGGCGAGAATGCAGGTGATATGCCCCGTAGAGTGTTACTCAAACTGTCTGGCGAAGCGTTTGGTGGCGGCGAAGTCGGCATTGACACGCACGTGATTCGTCGCATTGCCGGTGAAATCGTTGCAGCAGTGAACAAAGGGGTGCAAGTGTGCATCGTGGTCGGCGGCGGTAACTTCTTCCGCGGTGCTGAGTTGCAACAAGCTGGCATTGACCGTTCTCGCGGTGACTACATGGGTATGCTTGGCACGGTGATGAACTGTCTCGCCTTGCAAGATTTTCTGGAGCAGGAAGGTCAGGCCACGCGTGTGCAGACCGCCATCACGATGGGGCAGGTCGCCGAGCCGTATATTCCACTGAAAGCCATCCGCCATTTAGAAAAAGGTCGCGTGGTAATTTTTGGCGCTGGTGCCGGAATGCCATATTTCTCCACCGACACTGTGTCTATTCAGCGTTCGTTGGAGATTCATTGCGACGAAGTACTGATGGGTAAGAACGGTGTAGATGGTGTATACACCTGCGACCCTCGCAAAGACGCCAACGCTAAGCGTTTTGATACCTTGAGCTACAACCGCGCATTGGTTGACAATCTGGCCGTTATGGATGCTTCAGCGCTGTCTATGGCCAGAGACAACAAGCAGCCGATTCGCGTATTCGGCCTCGAAGAGGCAGGCAACGTCACTCGTGCACTGGTGGGTGAAGAAATCGGAACCCTGGTATCTACTGCTGAATCGCGTGTAGCAGATTAAGGCACAATACTTTCCGGCTTATGCCGCAACCAAAGATTTCCAACACATAAATAGCAGATAGCAGACAATAAGGAGCGCAACATATGGCAAACATTGTCGATCAAGCCAAAGAGCAAATGGCTAAAACGGTAGAGAACACCAAAGAAAATTTTTCAGGTATTCGCACTGGCCGCGCTAATCCGGCTTTGCTTAACGGCATCACTGTCGATTATTACGGCGCCCCCACACCAATTAAAGCGTTAGCCACCATCGGAGTGCCTGAGCCTCGCACTCTTTCTGTGACGCCGTTCGATGCTTCTCAGGTGGGAGCTGTCGAGAAGGCAATTCGCGATTCCAGCCTCGGCGTTAGTCCAAACCGTGACGGCAATGTGATCCGTTTGACTATGCCAGAGCTTACAGAAGAGCGACGCAAAGAGTATGTCAAGCTTGCTAAGACCAAAGCTGAAGACGGCAAGGTGGCTGTGCGTAATATCCGCCGCAAAGCCAAGGAAAATATCGATCAATCCGTCAAAGACGGCGAAATGGGCGAGGATGACGGCGATCGCCTCTTAAAAGAGCTCGATAAGGTGACCAAAACTGTCTCCGATGAAATCGACGCCTTGTTGGAAGCCAAGCAGAAGGAGATTATGGAAGTCTGATTCGTCTTCCATATCAGCCACGGAGGAACATGGAACACAGCGAACAAGCTGAGGTCACACTCGACGAAATTAACAGGAAAACTGGTCGCAATATGCCTCAGGCCATTGCGACTGCCGCAGTGCTCATTGCGCTGATTATCGCCTGCCTGCTCATTAGCATTGACGCGTTCGTTGTTCTTGTCGTGGTGTTCATGCTCTTAGCCCTATGGGAGCTCAGGGTTGATTTCGCTACAGCGGGGCTGCACATTCCTGTCATCATGCTGTGGCTATGTTCGACGGCGACCCTGCTGGCATCGTATTATTCGCCGCTGCACGTGGTGTCCATGTCTCTGTGCGCTATGGCTTCGATCATGCTTGTCGCTATGGCCGCCACCGCAAAACTGACGTTCGGCAACCGCTTATCTATGGCGGTGGCCGATAAGCTCTCACACACTGAAGCTGCCGCACGTCTTGAATCCTCCTTCAATCATGACGAAGGGGAGCGTCATCACAGCAGGCTTAGTCATGTGGCAGTTTCTGTGTTCACTGTGTTGTATATCCCAGTGCTGGCCTCCTGCATCATCATTCCTCTGACCTTCCATAACCATCCTGTCGCGCACGCGATCATGCTGGTGTTTCTGCCGGCCCTGTCGGACACAGGCGGCTTGTTTGCTGGTGCATGGCTCGGCAAGCATAAGCTGTCTCCACGCATCTCTCCGAAGAAGAGCTGGGAGGGACTGGCAGGCTCTGTGCTATTCGCTATGGTTGGCGCGTTTGCTGTGATGTTCTGTACCTACACCCCCGAGGTGTGGGCGGCGCGCTGGTGGGTGCCGGTGGTCATGGGCGTGCTGGTCGGCGTGGTCGGCACTTTCGGTGATCTATGCGCGTCGATGATTAAGCGCGACTTGGGTATTAAGGATATGGGTCATCTGCTCAAAGGCCACGGTGGGGTGCTTGACCGTGTCGATTCGATTCTGCTCACCGCACCGTTTACCTGCCTTCTGCTCTGGGTTACTGGTCTGTGACGACGATGACTGGCGATACTCCTGAAACTGGCATCACGCCGGGTGGTACCACCGGCGCGTTCCGTGACGTGCTGTCCAAAGACCATGCCCGACGCGGCAAACCGCCGCTGCATTTCGCGGATATGAGCGAAATTGAACGCATCAGGCGGGCGAGCGAACTCGGCTTGCCTAAGTTCCGCGTCAAGCAGCTAGCCAACCATTATTACGCCCACTTCGACGTGAATGCGGCCGAATTCACTGATTTCCCATCAGCCAAGCGCGACGAGACAGCGGCCATGTTCTTTCCGAAACTCATCAGCGAAGTCACCCGTCAGGTGGCCGACGAGGGCGCCACTATCAAAACTTTGTGGCGTCTGTTTGATGGCTCGCTTATCGAATCGGTGCTGATGCGCTATCCGACACGCACCACCTTGTGTATCTCCTCGCAAGTTGGGTGTGGCATGGGCTGCCCATTCTGCGCCACCGGCAAAATGGGGTTGACTCGCAACATGTCCGCCGGCGAGATTCTCGAACAAGTGCGCGTCGCCGCCCGCATGATGCGCGAGGGCGAAGTCGCTGGTGGCCCCGGGCGTTTGAGTAACATCGTGTTCATGGGCATGGGCGAACCGATGGGCAACTACGCCTCGGTACTGTCGGCCGTGCGTCAGATTTCCGTGCTGCCGCCCGAAGGGTTCGGCATTTCCGCGCGCAATATCACAGTTTCCACCGTCGGCGTAGTGCCAGGTATTAGGAAACTCGCCGCCGAGGGACTGCCGGTACGCCTAGCCGTCTCCCTGCATGCGCCGAGCGATGAGCTGCGCGACGAGCTGGTGCCGATGAACAAGCGTTTCAACACAGGCGCGGTGCTTGATGCTGCGCACGACTACTGGCTGGCCTCCAAACGTCGCGTCTCCATTGAATATGCGCTGATGCGTGGTATCAACGATCAGGCCGAACATGCGAGACTGCTCGCCAAACGTCTGAATCATTACGGCGATGATTGGGCGCATGTCAACCCGATTCCGCTCAACCCTATCGAAGGCTCGAAATGGACGGCATCCGAACCTGAAGACGAACAACGCTTCCTCGACATTCTGCATGCCGCGGGTATCACCGCCACGTTGCGCGACACTCGTGGTCAGGATATCGACGGCGCATGTGGCCAGCTCGCTGCCAAAGAGTGCTGACGATTTGAGACAAGCGTGCTTCATTGTAACGGTGGGCAGGTAGGCTGAAAGACTGGAATAGGAAGCCCACAGCAGGGGAGTGCAACATGTCGCTGGCGGTACGAGTGATTCCGTGCCTGGATGTCGATGCCGGTCGCGTGGTCAAGGGCGTGCATTTCGAGAATCTCAAGGATGCCGGTGACCCAGTGGAACTGGCGGCGCAATATTACCGTCAGGGCGCGGACGAACTGACCTTCCTTGATGTCACCGCCTCCAGTTCCCGCCGTCAAACCATGGTGGATGTGGTCAGCCGTACCGCCGAACAGGTGTTCATTCCGATGACGGTGGGCGGCGGTGTGCGCACCCCCGAAGACGTTGATTCGTTGTTGCGTTGCGGCGCAGATAAGGTGGGGGTTAATACGGCCGCCATCAACGATCCCACGCTGATTAGCCGCGTGGCCGAACGCTTCGGCAATCAGGTGCTGGTGCTTTCGGTGGATGCTAGGCGTGAACAAGGCGAACAGCACACGCAATCCGGCTTCGAGGTCACCACGATGGGCGGGCGCAAATCCACCGGCATTGATGCCATCTGGTGGGTCAAGCGCGCCGAGGAGCTGGGCGCTGGGGAGATTCTGCTCAATTCCATGGATGCCGACGGCACAAAGAATGGTTTCGACCTCGAAATGATTAAGGCCGTGCGCCGCGAGGTGAATATTCCGATTATCGCTTCCGGTGGCGCGGGCAAGGTTGAGGATTTCCCGCCCGCCATCGACGCGGGCGCGGACGCGGTGCTGGCCGCCTCCGTGTTTCACTACGGGCAGCTGAGCATAGCCGATGTGAAGGCGGAACTGCGCAGGGCTGGATACACGGTTCGCTGACAACAGAAGGACATGCGAGAAGATGCAATACGATAACACCACCACGCTCGATCCAGCGATTGCAGGGCGGCTCAAGCGCGACGACAAAGGCTTGGTGGTCGCCATCGTGCAGCAATACGATACCTGCGAAGTGCTGATGGTCGGCTACATGAACGACGAGGCGCTGCGCCGTACGTTGACCACTGGCAGAGTCACCTTCTGGTCGCGCTCCCGTCAGGAATACTGGCGCAAAGGCGACACTTCCGGCCACGTGCAATATGTCAAGGGCGTCTCGCTTGACTGCGACGGTGACGCATTGTTGGTCAAGGTCGATCAGGTGGGAGCCGCATGCCACACAGGCAAACACAGCTGTTTCGATTCCGGCGGTGCACTGCCTGTGGTCGAGGGGCATAAGCCTAAGGAGGAGCAACAATGAGCGAGTGTAGCGTCGAACATCTGCAATGGGGTGGCACTTGGCCCACGCGCAAGGAATTCCTTCAGCTTGCCGATGAAGGCTACCGCATCATCCCGATTGTGCGCCGCTTACTCGCAGATTCGCTCACCCCAGTAGGTTTCTACGAGCGCTTGGCCGCTGGGCGCGACGGCACTTTTATTCTCGAATCGGCGGAATATGGCGGCACATGGAGCCGATACAGTTTTATCGGCGTCAATTCGCTCGCCCAGCTGCGTTCCAACAGCGGCCAAGCGGATTGGCTTGGTCGGGTTCCAGCCGGCGTGCCCACGCAAGGTGACGTGCTTGATGTGGCTCGCGCCACACTGAAGGCCTTGAACGCGCCGAAAGTCAAAGGATTGCCGAATCTCACTTCAGGGCTCGTCGGCACCGTCGGCTGGGACATTATCCGCCATTGGGAGCCGACACTGCGGGGGCAAGCGCCGGACGAAACCGGCCAGCCGGAACTGGTGTTGGCTCTCGCCACCGACATCGCAGTGATCGATCATGTATCCGGCTCGGTGTGGCTTATCGCCAACGCCGTCAATATCGACGACAAGCCGACACGTGCGGATCAAGCCTATGAC
>CAVFKU010000092.1:0-5536 GCA_963623245.1 Parabacteroides merdae | reverse complement strand
AGGTCACGGGCGAACGCCGCGGCCTCGGCTCCTTCATGCCGTTCCGTGACCTTGCTGAAATCCCAAATTTCCGTGGACATGATTTCCTCCTTTTATTCTTGAACGACTGGTTCAGTTGTTCCAAGTCTTCGGCGGCTGACGATGGGTGGCGAACATTGCCATAATCTCTCCTTCATATATAAGGGCAATAAAAAGCCGAACCGCATCCAACGGTCCGGCAATCTCAGAAAACCTCGGAATTGTTAGCAATCCAGTTTCAACATGCCGCGAGAAGCTAGGATGCAATAGAGCAAGGTAAACTGGACAACCGCAAAAGATCGCTGGGTCTTTTTTGTTGGTATCGGCTTCGATGCCGCGATACATCAGAGAAGAATCGAAGGAGAGCCAAGTGGAATACTCCCTATTTGTAAAACTGGCCGCCGAGTTCGTCGGCACCGCCGTACTGCTGGTGTTCGGCAACGGCGCTGTGGCCAATGTCGAATTGAAGAATACGAAAGGTCACCACGCTGGTTGGCTGAATATCGCTATGGGCTACGGCTTTGGTGTGATGCTCCCTGTGCTGATGTTCGGTGCGATTTCCGGCGCGCACATCAATCCGGCTATGACCATTGGGCAGGCTGTTGGCGGGCTGTTTGATTGGAAGCTGGTGTTTCCGTATATTGTGGCGCAGTTGCTGGGTGCGGCCGCAGGCCAGCTCATTGTTTACGTCACCTATTACCCGCACTACAAGGAAACCGAGGAGCCAGAAGCGATTCTCGCCACGTTTTGCACCACCGACGCTGAGGACAATCGCGTCAACTACTTCCTCAATGAGTTTTTCGGCACGTTTATGCTGGTGGTCGGTGCGTTGTGCTGCCTGACCATGCCGTGGGGTGCAAAGGATCAGGCCGCTGCCGCTATTGTCGTCGGATTTATTGTGTGGGGTCTGGTTACTTCGATGGGTGGCCCTACTGGCCCAGGTTTGAATCCTGCACGTGATTTTATGCCGCGCTTGCTGCACGCGATTCTGCCTATTGCACACAAGGGCACGTCGCGCTGGGGTGAGGCGTGGATTCCCGTGGTTGCGCCGATTCTTGGTGCGATTGCTGGCGTGTTCCTCTACAAGATCTTCCCTGTCGCCTAGGCCGCGCGTCTTCCGACAGTACAGAGAAACCCGCAGAATGCCGATATTCTGCGGGTTTCGTCGTATCCAGTGAGTGGAGCTAGCCGGGTTCGAACCGGCGACCCTCTGCTTGCAAAGCAGATGCGCTACCAGCTGCGCTATAGCCCCATAGTTGAAAAAAGCGGCTTGTGCCGCTCCTTCCGTGGGCCCGGGAGGACTTGAACCTCCGACCTCATCCTTATCAGGGATGCGCTCTAACCGGCTGAGCTACGGGCCCATTTGCACGCTGCAAAAGTGCACAAGCAGCTAGCCTACCAGCAGACGTGGATATGTCAACCGGCATCAGGCGTTTTCGTGTCGGACTATGGGTGTCGATTCGCGTTAAATGCCCAATAGTCGCTTCGCCAGCGCGTACTGTTGAATCCAATCTGCCCACTCTGTGCAAAAGTGATATTTCAAAAATGGGATTTTTGTGCACCGCATGCTTTAAATGCGATGATTTCCAGCAGTTGTATAGAGACATGGAGCTTGTGATGCTGGAACGAAAAATCATGCGCGAACTGTCGGCATGACGCGATGCGGATTCAAGTAAGTCATTGTTGATCACCGGTGCCAGGCAAGTGCACAAGTGCAACACCCGTTGGATTAGAGATTGCTTAAAGCAAACCATTTTGAAAGGATGTTGCACCTGCAAATCGACATCGGCACATCAGCCCGCCGAATATCCACTGACGAACTGACTAACTGGCGAACTGATAAACTTACAAAACCCAACACGAGCGCTACACTTGCAAATAGACATCAGGGTCTTTCTTGCAAATAGATATCGGGCATCAGCATATAGGGTGTAGAAGGAGATATTTTGTATGCTTGCGATTAGCATTATGCTTTTCCCAGCGATAGTGATGGTGCTGTGGTATCACCATCTAACCGGAAGAAGATTGTCAAAAAATGTATTCGTGGAATATATAGGGGCCGTTCTTCTAATAAATTGCATGTTAATGCTAGCCTCATATGTCATCGGGGGTAGCGTCAATAGTATCGTTACACTTATCAATTCTCATGTTGGATACGCATTTAAATATCTGGCTCTCTCCCTTGCTCTGGCAATCGGGATCCCGTGGGTTTGTTATGACATCTGCAAACATGGCGTGTTGGGCATATCCTCAACATCGAGCATAGATAATCCGAGCATAGATAATCGTTATGATGATAGTTTTCGCTCAAATAGCTTTCGCCCCAAAAACCGCAATAAAATTCTTGATTGGATTTCTGGCCAGTGGAGGAAAAACGGAGGCTTTTCCTACATTATTCCCCTGCTGACAGCTATAGCATGTTTTTCGTGCGCACTGTTGTTCACTGGAACAGTAGACATTGATAACACCGTTATCATAATTGTTTGGATATGTGTTTTGGTGGCATACAGCCTATATTTGAAATATACAGGAAGAAAACTATCAGTAAAAGCGGTTATTGTTCTGCTATTCATTACAGGTTTTCTCCTGCGGCTCAATTATGTTTTGTATACGGACGTTACTATTGCCGCAAGTGCTCGACAACATGATGTTGGGAAGTTTGTTGCCGATGATCGTGGCCATGGGGCATATATAGAGTGGTTCTATCATAAATGGCTTACCCTGCCTGAAGATCCCACTTGCGGGCAGTTTTACCATCCACCGTTGCATCAATTTCTGGCTGCAATGTGGATGCATATTTTCACGCACTTTTTCTCATTCAGTGCCGAACGAGCTGTATCGAGTATACAATTCTTGACTCTTTTTTATTCAAGCTGCTGTATGCTCGCGACGGAACGAATTTTAAGTGCCTTAGGCATTCGCAGAACTGGAAAGGTTGTTGCTTTTTCTCTAATAGCCTTTCACCCAACATTCATTATTCTAGCTGGAAGCGTAAATAACGACATCCTGTCTATCCTTCTGACGTTGCTTGCAATTTATGCAACAATAAAGTGGTATCAGAATCCTGCACTAAAAAGAATCATGCTGATTGCCCTGTCTGTCGGATTAGGAATGATGGCTAAAATAACAGTTGCAGTTATTGCCCCACCAATCGCCGCTGTATTCCTGATTAAATTCATTCAAGCGTGGAAGCGAGAGAGAGAAGAAAACAAACGCTTACTGGGACAGTATTTGGGTTTTGGGTGCGTATGTATCCCACTGGGCATGTGGTATCCGCTCTGGAAGTTGATTAGTTATAACGTTCCTTTAAATTATGTACCGAAAGGTTCAACTGAAAGTACGCAGTATGTGGGCTTTCACTCTGTATACGAACGTTTGTTGGATTTCTCATATCATCCGTTTCAGAGTCCCTATATTGCTTGGAATGAATACCATGAATACAATCCGATTGTTGCGATTGCAAAGTCATCAATATTCGGAGAATATAATTGGGGGGGGGGATAATGGAACATTGATGTCCTCTTCAAGACTTCTTTTGTACGTAAATATTTTACTAATTACCCTGTCAATAGCAGCGATGATATTCTGTATTGTGAAGGGGCCCCGGAGGAAGGGCGCAATTTTTGACGGAAGCTTAAAATTTTTCCTAATCTCTTATCACCTGATTCTTTTCGTTTACTTTATAGTCTTCTGCTTCCAGTACCCACATACTTGCTCAATGGATTACAGGTATATTGTTCCTACTTGCGTACTTGGAGCAGTGTATATCGGGTTTATGTATGATCGGATGTCCGGAACCAGTGGCAAAAGGAGCAATGTGGCAAAAATTGCCAGATGTTGCACCGTTTGTGGGGTGGGATTATTTTGCATCTTGGCATCGGCAGTATATGTGATTTATGGAATATAGAAATAATCACAGCAAAATAAGATAGCGCCCAGACCCCGAGCCGACCCTTCAGAACGACAGCACTTCCACCTTGCCGTCGGTCAGCAGCCGACTCCATGTCGCGCTCGCGGTGGGCTCCTGCTCCGATTCCTCGTCTGCCGCGTCAAACTCCCTTGCGTTTTCGTTCCCTGTATTCGACTATCACACATCATACGAGGATGAGTGCCGGTTGCGCAGTCAATCGCCAACAGCGTCGCAAGCTGCCGACACAACTTGAACGCGCGGCGTGCCAGAACTCAAAACTGAAGAAAATGGTGCCGCCCAACACAACAAGGAAAGCCCCACTTGACGCGGGGCTTTCCTTAAATGCATGAGCGGGAATCAGCCCGTGTTTTGCAGACCGGCGGCGACACCGGACACGGTGCACAGAATGAGGTAGATGAATTCGGCTTGCTGGCTTTGGCTCAGCTCCTCCTTGTCTACCATTTTGCGCAGCGACTTCAACGCCAGCACCTGCGTGACGGACAGCGCGTCCACATACGGCGAACGGATGCGGATGGCCTGGCCGAGCACGTGACGGTGTTGCAACGGCCAATCGTCGCCCACGATGGCCAGCACCCACTTGCGGGTGAGTTCCATCTCGTCAAGCACTTTCTTGGGCAAGTCTTCGCGCTCGTCCATCGACAGGTACATCTTGGCGATACGCTCGTCGGTTTTAGCCAACGACATCTCGATATTGTCGATGAATGTGGAGAACAGAGGCCATTCCTCATATGCCTTGCGCAGCGTGGCTAAATCGCCGAACGCCTCGCACGCCGACCCGAGTCCGTACCACGCCGCCAGGTTGATGCGTGCCTGAGCCCACGAGAAAATCCACGGAATCGTGCGCAGATCGTCAAGCGACTTGGCACCCAGACCGCGCTTGGCGGGGCGCGAGCCGATGGGCAGCAACCCGATTTCGGTCAGCGGCGTCACCGTGGAGAACCATGGGGCAAAACCGTCGGTGTTGAGCAGGTCGAGGAAACGCGCGTGTGCCACTTCGTCGAGCTTGCCCGCCATGTCGGCGAATTTCTCGGTCATATCGGTGTTGCACTTTTCTACGCTTGGCGCAGACTGCAGCAACGTCGCCGCCGCCACTGACTCAACGTGGCGAATCGCCAGCACAGGGTTGCCGTAACGGGCGAAAATCACTTCACCCTGCTCGGTGAGCTTGAACCGGCACTTGACCGAACCCACCGGCTGCGCAAGCACTGCACGGTTAGCAGGGCCGCCGCCGCGACCCACCGCGCCGCCGCGACCGTGGAACAGCGTCAGATCAATGTCGTGCGCCTCCGCCCACTTGGCGATACGCTCCTGCGCGGAATGCAGTGCCAGCGTAGCGGAAGTCGGGCCGGCGTCCTTTGAAGAATCGGAGTAACCGAGCATGACCTCCAGCTTGTTGCCGGTGGCCTTGAGCCGCGCCTGAACCTCAGGAATCTTCAACATGCCCTCCAGCACATCTACTGAGTTCTCAAGATCTTCGAGCTGCTCGAACAGCGGGATCACGTCAATAGTTGGCACATCCTCGGGGTGTGCGAATGCGAGGCGGTTCAGCTCATAGACATCTTTGATGTTCTGCGCGCTCTTGGTGAA
>CAVFKU010000091.1:0-5821 GCA_963623245.1 Parabacteroides merdae | reverse complement strand
CCGCTGCTGAGCGTGGCAACAGTGATGACATGACGTTTATCTTCGATGAAATCGACGCCGGCGTTGGCGGCAAAACCGCAGTGGAGTTAGGGAAGCGCTTGGCTAAGCTTGCGCAAAGCTCGCAAGTGATTATTGTCACGCATTTAGCACAGGTCGCATCATGGGCATCCAGTCAGTTCGTCGTCACCAAGAGCGATGAAACGACGGTGAATGAGGTATGCGATGAGGAGCGCGTCGGCGAAATTGCGCGCATGCTTGCTGGCAGTGAGACGCAAACCTCCCTCGACCACGCCCGAGAACTGCTCGCCGAATCTAAGCTGTCCTAAGATTTTTCGACGGGATAAGCGGCTGGCGAAAAGGTTTTTCGACAACGCTCGCTAACACTCCCTCCGCCCAAAATGGCAGTGAACGCGGGTTGGTTGCACCCGTCTTTTGTGATTTTGATCGGCGTGCCCTGTCTCACGATTTGGGTGTTTGCTGGCTATTGTGATAGTTCCGTCATGAAGAGCACATAGACTTAAGAGCCATGAGCGAGAATATCATGCGAATCATTGATTTGAGGGGGAAGAAGCTCTCTCGTGCCGAGCTGCTGGAGGCCATGCCGCGCGCCGAAATGGGCACTTCGAAGGCTGGTGATTTGGTGCGTCCTATTCTTGAAGATGTTAAGAACAGGGGAGCGGTGGCGTTGCGTGACTTCGGTGAGAAGTTCGATGGCGTGCGCCCAGTGAACCTGCGTGTGCCAACTGAGGCTATAACTGCCGCTCTAGATGCACTTGACCCCGAGGTGCGTGCAGCCATTGAAGAATCTGTGCGTCGCGCTCGCGCTGTGGCGGCAAGCCAGGTGCCAGAAGATTTTTATACTGATTTGGCTGCTGGTGCGCGCGTGTCTGAACGCTGGGTGCCGATTGAACGCGTGGGACTTTATGTGCCTGGCGGCAAGGCAGTCTACCCTTCGTCTGTAATTATGAACGCGGTGCCTGCGCAGGCCGCGGGTGTTGAATCGTTGGCCATTGCCACGCCTCCCAGCAAGGGAGATCCTGACGGTTTGCCAAACAAAACCATTCTGGCCACTTGTGCCATCCTTGGCGTTGATGAAGTATATGCGGTGGGCGGCGCTCAGGCCATTGCTATGTTCGCTTATGGTGCTAGGGGAAGCGAGCCGCAGGACGGCGAAGTGTTGTGTGATCCAGTCGACAAGATCACCGGCCCTGGCAATATCTTTGTAGCCACGGCCAAGTCGCTTGTTTCTGGGTTCGTAGGCATCGATGCTGTGGCTGGCCCCACGGAAATCGGCATTATTGCCGACGCCACCGCCGACCCCAGTTTGGTGGCTGCGGATCTGATTGGGCAATCCGAACATGACGAACTGGCCGGTTCTGTGCTGTTCACTGATTCGACCGAATTGGCAGACAGTGTGCAGGAGAACCTGAATTACCGTGTGCCGCGCACCGAACACGCTGAGCGCGTGCGTGTCAGTCTATCTGGCAAGCAGTCGGCCATCGTGCTCACGGACGGGCTTGATCAGTCCATCGCGGCTGCCAACGCTTATGCCGCTGAGCATTTGGAGATTCAGACCGCCGATGCGCAAGCCGTCGTGCCGCGCATCAAGAATGCGGGCGCTATTTTCCGTGGGGCGTATTCCCCAGTGCCGCTGGGTGACTACATGTCCGGCTCGAACCATGTGTTGCCCACTGGCGGCACCGCGCGTTTTGCTGCTGGTCTCGGTGTGCACACTTTTATGAAGCCGGTGGAGGTCATCGAATACGACGAGGCGGGATTGAAGGCCATTGCCTCGCGCATCAACGCGTTTGCTGTTTCCGAAGATCTGCCAGCGCACGGCGAGTGTGTGCTGAGCCGTTTTATTGACGACCCATATAACAAAGAAACCATCGTCGATCAGGAAGAGAAGGCCGGCCTTCGATGATTCCACAGCATCTGCCTTTGCGTAACGACTTGATCGGCGAGGAGCCGTATGGTGCGCCGCAGCTTGACGTGCCTGTGTGCTTGAACGTCAACGAGAATCCATATGCGCCAGATCAAGCTGTTTGTGAAGCCATCGCTCAGCGTGTGCGCGATATCGCCCCAGCGCTCAACCGCTATCCCGACCGTGAGCATATTGAATTGCGTCAGGCATTCAGCGACTATCTAGCACGCGAATCAAATACTCGCCTAGACGTGAGCGAACTGTGGGGTGCGAACGGTTCCAACGAGATCATGTTGCAGCTGTTCCAGGCGTTCGGCGGCCCTGGGCGCACTGCGCTTGGCGCCGACCCCACCTATTCGATGTACCCTGAATATGCGCGCGATACCTTCACCGGTTGGCAACTTGCCAGTCGCAAAGCAGATTTCACGCTGGACATTGAAGCACTGATCGAACAAATCCACGCTGTCAGGCCTTCGATGGTGCTGCTTACCAGCCCGAACAACCCCACCGGCACACCGTTGCCGATAGGGGAGATCGAGCGCGTGCTCGAAGTGTGTGAAACTGCCGAAGTCGCGGGTGCGAACGCGGGTGTGCACCCCATCGTTGTCATCGACGAAGCGTATATAGAGTTCCGCAAGCCCAGTGTTCAAAGCGCTGTCAGCCTCATCAAAGCGCATCCGAATCTGGCGGTGTCGCGCACCATGAGCAAGGCCTTCGCGTTCGCCGGTGCGCGCGTGGGCTATCTTGCCGCCAGTAAAGGCATCATCGACTGCGTGCGTATCGTGCGCATGCCCTATCACCTGAGCGCCGTCACCCAAGCCGCCGCGCTGGCCGCGTTTGAGCACACCGACGAGCAGTTGAGCCGAGTCGAGCACCTGCGTGAAATCCGCGAAGCCACCGCCGCGTGGCTGAAAAATCAAACCTACAAAGGCAAGTCGCTTGAGGTGGCCGAATCCGGCTCGAACTTCCTGCTGTTCGGCGGCCATTTCGACAAGCGCGACGAGATATTCGACGAACTGCTCAAGCGCGGCGTGCTTATCCGCGTGGTCGGCCCCGCCGGTTGGCTGCGCGTGTGCATGGGCACTGATGAAGAGATGACGCGCTTTTGTGAGGCGTTGACTCAAGCGTTACGTATAGTGGAAGCGGCGTAAAGGAGCATTATGGCAAGAAGTGCACACATCGTTCGTGAAACCAGCGAATCGCGTATCGAACTTGAGTTGAACTTAGACGGCACCGGTAAAACCGACATCAACACGTCCGTGCCGTTCTATAACCACATGATGACGGCGCTGGGCAAACATGCGCTGATCGACCTGACGATTCGTGCGCACGGCGACATTGACATTGACGCGCATCACACTGTCGAAGACACTGCCATTGTGTTTGGCGAGGCGTTGAAGCAAGCGCTGGGCGATAAGCGTGGCATTCGTCGGTTCGCCGATGCCACCGTGCCGCTGGACGAAGCGCTGGCTAAGGCCGTGGTCGATGTTTCAGGGCGCCCGTATTGCGTGTGTTCCGGTGAGCCGGAAGGTTTTGAATATTGCATGATTGGCGGGCATTTCACTGGATCGCTGGTGCGTCACGTTTTGGAATCCATCGCCATGCATGCCGGCATTTGCCTGCACATGCAGGTGCTCGCCGGGCGCGACCCGCATCACATCGCTGAAGCCGAGTTCAAGGCATTGGCTAGGGCATTGCGTTTTGCTATTGAGCTTGACCCCCGCGTGGACGGCATTCCCAGCACCAAAGGTGCTCTGTGATGGGCGGCGAATCTGAAGACGATGACGAGGACTTCGCTCGTCAGCATTTCTCCGATGAAGAGCTTGAAGCAGCTTTGGCCGGTTTTGAGAAGGAATTCGCCGAGGAGTCCGGCAGCAACTCGCCGGATGCACCAGATATGTCCAACATGCTGGATGCGTCGGGTATGCCAGATTTGCCAGATGTGTCCAACATAGAACACGTCGAGATTCCTGACGATGCCTCCGAAATCGACCCTTCCGTGGGCTTTGATGAGGCATTGGCTGGCTTGCTGGGAGACAAGGCCAAGACGGCGGCTTTGATTACTCGCGTAGCTTCTGCCGAGTTGTTGGCGGCGTTTTGCCAGTTGTCTGATATTTCCGCTGACTGTGTTGGCTCCAATCAGGGTGCTGTCGCCGTGTTGCGCAATCTTGACGGCGATTCACCCGAGGCGGCGGCCAGAGAGCTCACCACTGTGGTGACTGGCATGTCTGCCATCCTCGTCGTCAACCGTGCCGACAAGCTGCATATTACGCTGTATGCCGGAGGCGTGGCCGGTTCCGAACTTGCTCCGCCGATTTTGTTTAATTCCACGCCGCGTTTTGTTGAAGATTTGATGCTGGGCATTGTAACTGTGGAACAGTTGAAAACACACGGGCTTGAAGTCATTAATTCCGCCCAATACGACCACGCGTCAGCCGTGCAGGTGATTTCCAAGCACACCCGCTTCGGTAAAGGTGGCTCCACTCGCGGTTCAAGTATTGAATAGCGTGCAGAAGAGCACGCAATAGTGTTGTAAGTGAAGGAAGCATAGATGACCACTGCTGTTGTATTTGACTATGGCTTCGGCAACGTGCGCTCTATGGTGCGCGCGCTTGCGCGTCTCGGTGTTGATACCACCTTGACTTCCGACTATCGTCAGGCGCTTGAAGCGGATGGCCTGGTCGTTCCAGGTGTTGGAGCGTTTGCTGCTTGTATGCAAGGGTTGAAGAAGGTGAGCGGTGACAGGGTGGTGCTTGACCGCCTGCGTGCCGGCCGTCCAGTGCTTGGCGTGTGTGTTGGCGAACAGGTGATGTTCGAGGTTGGTTGTGAACACGGCATTGAAACACCAGGTATTGGCTTGATTGGCGGGTCTGTGAGCCCGCTGGATGCAGACGTAGTGCCGCACATGGGCTGGGACACGGTTCAAGCAGACCCTGGTATGACGTTGCTCAAAGGCGTTGAGGGGGAACGTTTTTATTTTGTTCACTCTTATGCCGCTCATGAGGCGCATGCGTTTGACATCGTAGACCAGCAGGTTGAACTGGGCGGCGAGCAGCGTGTGGCGTGGTGTCACTACGGCCGTAGTCGTTTCGTTGCGGCCTATGAACATGGTGCACTGTTTGCTACGCAGTTTCACCCTGAGAAGTCTGGCGATGCTGGCGCTCAATTGCTAGAAAACTGGATTGCTACGTTCTGAAAAAATCTGCTTTGAATTATTGTAATCATCGAGTCTATTTAAAATGAGTTTGTTGTTAAGGAGAAGAGCAATGTCCCTCACTCTGCTTCCCGCCGTTGATGTGCGCGATGGCAAAGCTGTGCGTTTGCGTCAAGGTGAATCCGGTTCTGAAACTGATTACGGTTCGCCGCTTGAGGCTGCGCGCACATGGGTTGAGTCCGGTGCCGAATGGATTCATCTGGTTGATCTTGATGCTGCCTTCGGAACAGGAAATAATCGTGCCCAGCTCAAGGAAATCGTGCGCGAGTTGGGTGGAAAAGTCAATATTGAAATGAGTGGCGGTGTGCGTGACGATGCCTCGCTTGACGCGGCTCTTGAAGCGGGGGCAGCTCGCGTGAATATCGGCACCGCTGCGTTGGAAAATCCTGATTGGACGCGTGAAGTCATTGCTCGCTGTGGTGACAAAGTGGCAGTTGGTCTTGATGTGCGTGGGCATATGCTTGCGGCACGTGGTTGGACGCGCGAAGGCGGCGACCTCTTCGAGACAATGAAGATGCTTGACGACGCTGGCTGCTCGCGTTATGTGGTCACTGACGTGTCTAAAGATGGCATGATGTCTGGGCCAAATCTTGTGCTGCTTCAAGAAGTGGCCGAGCGCACAAACGCGAAAATAACAGCTTCTGGCGGTATTGCCAAGCTTGACGATTTGAAAGCGATTAAGC
>CAVFKU010000090.1:0-5902 GCA_963623245.1 Parabacteroides merdae | reverse complement strand
TTCCAGAACAGCACCATATAGGCCAGTCCGTAGATGCCGAAGATGATGTACACAACTGTGTAGAGCCAGCGTGGCGCGTTGATCCAGATGACATGGATGATAATCGCAACGGCCGTGCATGCCCACATCGAGATGATGATGACATCGCGCCAGAAGGCGTTGAGTGCGAATGACACCGGCGTGTAGGTGCCTGCAATGAGCAGAAAGATGTTCACATGATCGATGCGGCGCAACACGTCGGTGGTGGCAGGGCTCCAATCGCCCAAGTGGTAGGCCGCCGAATTGGTAAACAGCACTAGCGAACTGACCATGAACACCGCGCATGCCCATTTGAGCCCCGCGCCGTGAGCTAGGCAAATCAGCACGATGCCTGCGGCTAGTGACAGGGGAGCGGCGACGAGGTGAATCCATCCGCGCATGGCAGGTTTGGGGCGCCCGTGCACATCGAGGCGAATCTTGCGCTCCATTTGTTCCAAGGTCACGCCCTCGATTTTCGCTGCTTTGATCGTGGCCTTAGCGACGATGCGCTCGGCTTTCGCCTCGGCTTTGACTCGCACGTCTTCGGCTTTGAGCTGGGCGCGGCTGCGCACCGTGTCTGCTTTGGTTTTCATCACCTGTTCGCGTGCCAGTGCCGCTTGCTTGCGGATATCGTCGCGCTTTTCGGTCATGGCATTCCTTTCGTAATGGTTACGCAACCGTAACCTACGATACCGTAGGTTACGTGAAAGTCAAATGAACTACGGCTGTGATGTCACCGAGTATTCATGCAGACAATCGCTAAGTCTATGATGGGGGTATGGCCGATTTTTCTGAAATACTCGCAACCCGTCCCGATCTCGACGATAGGGACAGGGAGTGGCTGCATCACCTCGTTGCTGACTGGCAGGTGGTGGCTGATTTAAGCTTTGCTGATTTGCTGCTTATCATGCAGGACGGCAAAGGGCGTTATGTCGTGGCTGAGCAATGTCGCCCCTCCACGGTGATGACCTTGCGTATCGAAGACATAGTAGGCAAGGTTATGCCCGACGACATGGTTGGCGAGCTGGACGCGGCTATGCGTTCCGATACGGTGTTGCGCTCCACTGTGTTGCGCGATGTAGGCAAGTCCACAGTGTGCAATGTGTATGCTCCAGTGCGACATAACGGCAAGACGCTGGGTTTGGTTGTGCGCGAGACCAATATGGCCACACGAGAATCAAACGGCCGTTACGAGACAGAAAGCATCAACGCAGGCAAGCGGCTGTATGAGATGATTCCGCGCGGGCAATTCCCGTATTCCGATGCGGTGATGAGCCAGCGCCATATTGCGCGTGTGTCGGACGGCTTTATCATCCTGACTATGGACGGCGTGGTGCGTTACGCTTCACCGAATGCCATCAGTTGTTTTCGTCGCCTCGGTCTACTCACCACCATGCAGGGGCATTACTTAAGCGAACTCGGTGTTAATCTGCTGCACACCGACGATCAAGTCGATGAACAGTTGCCGCTCGTCTTAAGCGGCAAGGCAGCGGTCGATTCGGAAATCAGCACCAATCGTTCTGCGGTGTCGATTCGTTCATTGCCGCTATATGACATGAACGGGCGCATTGGCGGCATTGTGCTGTGTCGTGATATCACTGAGCTGCGTCGCCGTGATCGTGAGTTGCAAACCAAAGATGCCACAATTTCAGAGATCCATCATCGTGTGAAGAATAATCTGCAAGCAGTGTCAGCGCTGCTGCGTCTTCAGGCACGTAAAACCAACTCGGACGAGGTTAAGAAGGAGCTCAAAGAAGCGCAACGGCGCGTGCAGACCATTGCTATGGTGCACGAGGGCTTAAGCCAGACAGCCGATGAAATCGTCGATTTCGACAAGGTGATTGCTGACCTGCTCAAGATGGCCGTGGACTTGGCCACCATGCGCGATCAGCACATCGACATCAACTTTCTTGGCAAATTCGGCATGATGCCTGCTCAAGATGCCACGCCGCTGTCGCTGGTGCTCACCGAGCTGATTACGAACGCGATTGAACACGGGTTTGAGGGGCGTGAAGAGGGGCACATCACTATTTCGGCCGGTCGTTCCGGCTCCAGTCTCAATGTGGTTGTGGAAGACGACGGAGCTGGTCTTGATGCCGAAGAACACGGCGGTATGGCGCGTTCTTCAGGCTCCGGCTTGGGGACGCAAATTATCAATACGTTTGTGACCAACGATTTTGGTGGGCGCGTTAAATGGGAGCCCCGACGCGAAGGCGGCACGCGCGTTGTGCTCGATATGACGCTGCGTGCCGCCCAACCTGAAAAGAATAGCTAAAGACTTAAGGAATGGCGCTGTCAGAGTTGCATTTGCAAAGCCTGTGAGCGGCGCATGCGCATGGCCTTGCGCTTGAGTTGACGGCGCTCATCTTCGCTTAGTCCGCCCCAGACGCCGTAATCTTGATTTGTGTCAAGCGCGCACTTGAGGCATTCGCCAATCACCTTGCAGGTGCCGCACACGGCCTTGGCTTCCGTAATCTGCTGATAGGCGGCACCAGTGTTGCCGACCGGAAAGAACAGCTCGGGATCTTTGTCGCGACACGCGGCTTTGGCTCGCCAATCAAAAGCACTGCTCATCTATTTGTCCTCTCGGCTAAAATATGTCCGCTAACAGATAAGCACGTTTTGTGATGTTTTTCAAGGCTTTTTGCTAAAGAAATAGAGTAAATTTCACGAACTATGCCCATATGCGCACTGAATCGGTGTTGCGCGAGCATGATCAATGAGCACCGCACGTCCCGGCAGTGTCATGTCATTGGCGTCAAATGAAGCCCATATGTCACTTGGAATACCGTTCATCTGATCAGTGGCCTGTTCCGATGTTGGGAACACCACACGAACCGCACAGTGCTCGGGAATACGCACATGGCGGCTGCTCTCCACAGCGAACACCACACTGACGTTGTGGTCGGCCAGTGCTTGACGCAGTTGCTCGCACAGTGGATCTGTACCGAAGGGGTCAAATAAGGGGTCTGCGTCATCGATCAGCCATATTCGCCGCTGTGAGCTGTTGTTTGGCTCATATACGCCCACAATGTCGCGCGTGTGAAATCCGTCTGTTTCATGGCTTGTCCAGCGCACGGGGATGGGGTTTGGCTGCTCTGCTAACCGTTTTGCCAGTTCGGTTAATAGTGTAGTTTTGCCACGCCCGTGCTGGCCGATGATGCCGATATTGCCATGGGTGATAGGCAGTTGTGCCACGTCCAGTGTCACGCCGTTGTCGGCCAGTGCAAAAGGAATACCGCTGTCAGATGTCGGTGGCGGCAGCTGCCTCACCAATCGAGGTAACGGCGGCGAAAACAAGGCTGGGGACGGCACCGAGCCAAAACAACGCGCGGCGAATATCGTCGCGTCAACAAGACGGGAAATATGGCGGGTTGCAGCGCAGCGCCACGCTTGAATGTTTTCGCCGTCGTTGCAATACACCGTGCCGGGCAATGATGGTGGAATATTGGCCGCTTCGCTCGAGCCGATGATCTCCATTGACTGCATCGCGTCGCGCACGCGCAAGCATAATCCTAATGTCATATTCGCCTTCATCTCACCCGATACCTGCCCGACAGGATGCTGGGTACATGCAATAACATGCATGCCAAGAGAGCGCCCCAACGAGGCGACGCGCACGATGCGGCTGACCAGATCGGGCAACTGGTCGCGCAAGGCATGGAACTCGTCAATAACGACTACCAGCCGCGGCGGGGCGTCCGGCATAGCGTCGATATGCTGTGCTTGGCTGTTTGCGACGAGTTGCTCACGGCGTCGCAACTCGCTTTCGAGGGCGTGCAGCGCGCGTACGGCGTGCTTTAGATCGAGGTCGCACACATTGCCCACGCAGTGAGGTAGACGCTCCAAGGGGCGAAAGGCCGAGCCCCCTTTGAAATCAAGGAAGACGAATTGCAAACGTTCCGGCGGATTGCGACAAGCAAGAGCCAAACACCAGCTTTGCAGCAGCACGGATTTACCTGAGCCAGTGGTGCCCGCCACCAGTGCGTGCGGACCCTGTTTGGACAGATCAAGGTGAATTAAGCCGTGTGCCCCCATGCCGATGGGCACGTTTAGGCAAGGCGGTTGAAGCCAGTTGCGTGTCACTGTGCGCCAGGGGAGCAGGTCTTCGTCCAGTTGCATCAAATGCTCCAGACTGAGGCGATCGAACTGTTCGAATTGCTCAAACTGTTTGAACTGTGTTGCTTGAGTCGCCGGTACTTTCGCTGCATCTGTTTGCGTTCGCATTGCCTTGCTGAAAGTTGTGTTGCGTGCGCTGTGAGGCAATGACAATGTCAGCGTGGCAAGACATCCGATGAGTGAAGGAACCATCATGGCAGCGAACATCCATTGATGCATGATAAGCAGCACGCACAGCATTACGCATTGGCCGGCCATGGGGGCTGCCATTGAGAGAATTGCCAGTCGTTCAAGGCGTTGTTGCTTCATGCCTTCCAGTGTGCGGTGCTCACGTGCACACGGACAAGCCAAACGGGGTAATGTGGTCGAAGCCCCTCGGCAATTTTCGCGATTTCATCAATATTTTGCTATGTGAATGCTGCAGGAATGCTATTGATGTGTTGCAGAAGGTGCTATCGCATTGGCGATTAACTGTTTTCAGCGAGTGTGCCAACTGTGCCAGCGGCATGTGTGCCCGCCACTAGCTCGTTGAACAGCTGTTTATTGCGGCTGTCATCTAGCAGAACTGTTGAACCGATGCCAGCGTCCTGATAATCAGGATCTGTCCAATACACACTTCCTGTGACGCCTTCTTCGCCGGTGGCATTTTTGAAGGCCAATGCCATTGCGATTAGTGTGGCCGGTGAGGTGTTGTCATCCACTGTGACGGCACTTAGTGAAGCTTCGGCCACTTTCTTTATCTTCGTAGGGCTGCTCATTACCTGCTTGGAGGAGGCCTTAGTAACGATTGCGCTGATGACTTGCCGTTGACGCGCCGCACGGCCGAAATCGCCCTGCGCGTCGGAATATCGCATACGAGAGAATGCCAGTGCTGTTGCACCGTCCGCGACATGGCAACCGGCTTGCCAGTTCAATCCTGAATATTCGTCGTCCACCGTTTGGTCGTAGCACAAATCAACCCCGTCGATAGCATCTACGACCTGCTGCAACCCGCCGAACTTAATTTTGGCAATATGGTTAATCTTCTGGCCCGTGATGCGCTCCACGGCACTTACCAGACGTTGATTGCCTTGCAGTTCGGCTACGGCGTTGAGTTTCATATATTCGCCGTCCTCTTGAACCAGTGAATCGCGTGGAATGGAAATTAAGGAGCTTGAGCCGGTTTTTGGCTTGGTTAACACCAGAATCGTATCAGTGCGGAATCCGGGTGTGTCATCGGCAGAACCGCCAGTTGTGCCATCTCGTTCGTCAGAGCCGAGAATCAGCCAAGATGTTGCCGATGACTTGGTGCTGTCGGTCAGCCAGCCGCTTTCTTTGTTCAGGCGATCGTCCACCCAATTCCACGTGCAGAATACTGCGGTAATTGCAGCGATAAGTAAAACGGCAATAGCGATAAGCAGGCCGCGTACGATGTGGTGTTTCTTGTTGCTGGCTGCAGCAGCTGTTGTTCGCTGTGCGTTAACAGGGGAGATGGAAGCAGCTGGAGAAGCGCTTAAAGCAGGGGAAATTCTTCTAGGGGTGGCCGTTTTTGAGTTTGATGCAACTGGTTTCGCAGGTGTTGCCTTGTTGCTGGAACCGCGTGTTTGACGAGAAATCGCAGGGGTAAAACTTTGCGCGCTAGCATTGCCGGATGCGGGTGCGACAGTGGGGGGCTGCGAAGAAGCAGCCGTTGAAGAGACAACCTTTGAAGAAGCGGATCGAGAAGAAGCAGCTTTTGAAGAGACAGTAGTGCTATTTGTGCGGCGACGCGGGGCTGGTGTGAAAC
>CAVFKU010000089.1:1557-5932 GCA_963623245.1 Parabacteroides merdae | reverse complement strand
GCTTGATAGTTTGCCCACGCGGTTGTTTGCTCTATTGGCAGGTCGAGGCCGGCTTGTTTGGCAGCGTTTTCGAGCTGTGCGGCGTCGGCGTAGGTGAGTGTGATCATGCTGTACTCCATTAAGTCCCAATTCGCGGCCGGTTTCAACCAGTTAAATCAATCAGACAATGCTAATGTCACCATACTCCCTGCGGGCAACCACAGCGCGTTATTCTGTAATTTCGATTGAGACCCATGTATTCACTTGAAATAACAAGAGACGGGATATGTTCGCTTGAGGTGGTGGGGATAATCTCAGGTGTTGTTTAACAGCCGCTTGACTACATGGTCGTCACCTTCATAGGGCACGTGCTTGTTGAAATCTTTGATCCAGCGTTCGTTGCCTTTGCCGATGACGAGAATTACATCAGTGCGCTCGGTGTGCGCTTGTGCGTTGGAAACAGCTTCGGCTATGGCGTCGGCGCGGTTGAGAATAATGGATGTTTCCACTTTCGGATTAGTAACGTTCGCCATCATGCTTGAGCAGATGTCTTCCTGTGGCTCAGTGTCGGTGTCGTCGGAGGTAAAAATAAATCTTGCGATGCGATCTTGTGCTGCTTCGACAATTTCCTGTCGACGATCGAGCGCCTTATTGCCTGCTGAGCCGGTGATAAGCGTGATTGTTGGCTGGTCTTTACCATAGCGAGCATCCACATAGTCAATCAGTCGTTCAACGGAGGTGAAATTATGGGCGAAATCAACGATAGCGTGCGTATTGCTTGCCTTGTCGTCGAACTGTTCCATACGCCCCGCCACATGCGTGTGCTGCATGGCATGTAAGGCAGTAGTATCATTCGTCGGCACGCCTGCGGCATGGGCGAGGGTGACGGCGGCGAGCGCGTTCTCAACATTGAAATCGCCAGCCAGATCGAGCGCGTATTCGCCTAGATCCTCGCCGTCAAGCCGGAAGCGATATGCCATGAGGCCTTTGCTACCGCACGGCCAGCCGCAGGTGGCGGGAGAGAGCGAGTTTGGCTGCTCACCCAGCAGTGCGAACTCGTGAACGGGCACATCGGCATCGGCCGCATCCTCGCGCAGCAAATCCACGTGCGCGGCGTGGGTGTTCAACACCAGCGTGCGCGCATGGGTGATGAGCTGGCGCTTGCAATACAGGTAATCCTCGAATGTGGGATGTTCGATGGGGCTGATGTGGTCGGGGGAGATATTCAAAAACGCGCCCACGTCGAACGTGATTCCATACAGGCGTTGAACCTTGTACGCCTGTGAACTGACCTCCATGACGAGGTATTCCATGCCGTTATCGACGGCCTGTCGCATCATGCGCAGCGCGTCGAGCGATTCGGGGGTGGTCAGGTCGGATTCGGTGTAGGTGTGCCCGTCAAGGCAGTTGTCCACCGAGGAAAACAGTGCGCAGTGGCCGTTGCTATGGGCGTTGAGCACGGCTTGGGTGAAATAGGCCGTGGTGGTTTTGCCCTTCGTGCCGGTGATGCCGATGAGAGTGAGTTGACGTTCGGGGTGGTCGTAAAATTCAGCAGCGAGTAAGCTCAGCGCCTTGCGTGCATCGTTGACAATCAGCCCGGGTGTGTACGTATGCTCGCTGAACTCTGTTTCGGACACATAGGCCGCAAGACCGTGCTTGTCGCATCCATCGAGGAATTCAGGGCTGAAGCGTCCCTTGCATACCAGCAGGGTGCTCGGTTCAATCCGGCGCGTGTCGTAGGTGATGGCAGAAAATGGCGTATTCGCGCAACTCGCGGCGTCAAGCGTCCAGTGGTTGGCAGTGACGATTTCGCGCAACAGATTATGCTGCTTCAACAGCGCTACAGCGCGGTTCAACGTCAGGCTCATGACCATCCTTTCATCGGGCGTTCTCATACCACTGTGCGCGTTGCGTCAGACATCGCGTTTGTCGCGATTACAATGGCACATGTGACCAACAGCGACGGGGAGACCATGATGCAGCGGCGTGCTCGCTTTGAAGAGCTTGCCATGCCCGTGGTTGACACGCTATATCGTCAGGCAATGAGACTGACGAATAACTCGGACGACGCGCAGGACTTGGTGCAAGATGCCTTTGAGCGCGGTTTCAAAGCCTTCGATTCGTTCACGCCAGGAACGAACTTCGCCGCGTGGATGACCACTATTGAGCGCAACGCCTTTCTCAACCAATATGCCAAGTCCAAACGCCGCCCGCAGCGTGCTAATAA
The DNA here is from genome assembly GCA_963623245.1 of Parabacteroides merdae. Classification (GTDB taxonomy): domain Bacteria; phylum Actinomycetota; class Actinomycetes; order Actinomycetales; family Bifidobacteriaceae; genus Bifidobacterium. The sequence goes on along the minus strand of CAVFKU010000089.1, from coordinate 3,726 downwards.
TTCCTCCGGCGAATATGACGACTGGGATATTTATGCCGCTTCGGAGCATTCGTCTGATGGATTAAAGTCCGCCGAGGACGAGTATTTGGACGCATTTGCGCCCGAGGAGATCATGAACGCACTCGCCAAACTGCCCGACGAGCGGCGTCAGGTGTTCATTGACGCAGCGATTGACGGCAAACCGTACACCCAAGTGGCTCAAGAGCAGGGCGTGAAAATCGGCACGGTGATGAGCCGTCTCAATCGTGCTCGCACGCAGCTCAAACGCGAGCTTGCTTCCTACGCGCGTGAACGCGGTTATGGTCAGCAGTTGCCAAGTGATTCGCAATGCAGAACAATAGGTGATGAAACCAGCAATCGTGATGATACAGGCAGCGGGAGTGGCATATGAACAATATGGAACATGACAACGCTTATTGCGGCGATTGTTCGCCGCTTGAACCCCAGCATATCGCCATCACTTCGATTGCACATCATGTCATTTCAAGTGAAACAACAATTGTCTCAGATTGCTTCGATCCTGCTATTAGCTGCAACGCACACGAACAGGCTATGATTGCCACGCTTAAAGCCTATCTGCGCCCCGAGCGTGCCCCTGAATGCTTGCTGGCGCGTCTTAAAGCAACCCTCGATCAGTGTTGTGGGCAGGAATAGGGGGTTATAGGGATCTACAAGCCAGCGTCGCAATGAAAAACCCGCCGAACGTAAAGTAAGTTCAGGCGGGTTTATTGATGCTTATTATCAAGAATCAGGCGTTGGGGCGCTTGCCGTGATTGGCGGCCTTCTTGCGACGATCCTTGCGCTTGCGTCCGCGCATACCCATGATGAACTCCTTTTCATAAAAGAATAAGCCTCGTGTATTGTGCCACAACCTCCAGACGGAGGCATGAGAGTACTCCGGCCTACTCAAGGGACGCATTGATGAACATCTTGGTGGTGCTCGTCTCGCCCGGCTTGATGACGATGAGCTGATTGCCGGTGTTGAACGCGTTGGCATACGCGGTTTGCGGCTCGACAGCGGTGCCTGCCGGATGCTTGAAAGCTGGGAACTTCGTGCCGGTGCATACCTGATAAGAGGTGATTGTCTCGTCGCCGCCGATGCGAATGCTTAGGCCGTCGGGGCGCGTGAATGTGGCGGTGACAGTGCCATCAGTGTCGCGCTCAAGGTCGGTCCATGCATCGTCATACGGCTGTTCGGTCAGCAGACGCGGTTTGCGCAAATCGTATTTGGTGCCCTCCACCGGTTCGGTGCCGGTTGGGATAAGGTTCTCATTGACTGTCACATGCGTGTTGCCAGGCACGCTGAGGGTGCACTGTGCATTCTGATCGTCGATTTCATCGCCATAACCGTTGAAACCATTGTCGAGCCACGGGTGAATGGCCAGTGCCCACGGCGCATCAATATCGCCGTTATTGGTAGCACTGACAGTGATATTCATGCCCTCGTCGCTCAGTTCATACGTGGTTGTGACGGTGACATCAAACGGATATCCCAGCAGGAATGGCACACGCCACGACAGCGTGACGCTGCTTTCGGTTGAATCTTCCAGCGTCCAGAATGAGCGGTAGCCGTAGCCGTGAATGGCGTTATTGCGCGCATGTTCATCAATCGGCAGTTCATAGGTTTTGCCTTGGAAAGTATAGGTGCCGGCTTCAATACGGTTGGGGAACGGCACCAGCAGTTGGCCGTGGCAGCAGGTGACGGGGTCATCCTGCCCGAGCGGCACGATGACATTGCGCCCCTGATAAGCGAGCATGCGCAATGTGGCGCCGAGTTCGGTGACGACGGCTTGCCAGTCGCCATAGGTGAGGGAATATTGTTGGCCGGTGCGCGGGGTGTGCTGTGTTGCCATAGTGTCGCTCCATATACATGGTTGTAAACGGTTATTATTGCCAACATCTCAGTTTAGCGCGCTGGTCGGCTTTGCGCATGATAGTGCTTGACAAGGTATTGGTTATGCTGGTGTTTTAGGAATAATTCCACGAAAAGGTGACTATGGGTAAACGTATTGTGCTGGCTGATCCGCGCGGTTTTTGTGCTGGAGTAGATCGGGCGATTTTGACGGTGCAAACCATTCTCAAAACAGCTTCGAATGCTACAAGGTCAGCCAACCTTCCTCCAGTGTATGTGCGCAGACAAATTGTGCACAATCGCCATGTAGTTGAAGA
>CAVFKU010000089.1:0-1547 GCA_963623245.1 Parabacteroides merdae | reverse complement strand
AAGAACTCAAGTCTCAGGGAGCTGTGTTTATTGAAGAACTTAGTGAGATTCCCCTTCAGGCAGCCGAGGCTGGTGTGCCGGTGGTGTTTTCTGCCCATGGTGTTTCGCCGGCGGTAAAGGCCGAGGCTGGGTCACGCGGGCTGAATGTTATTGATGCCACATGCCCGCTGGTAAGCAAGGTGCATCGTGAGGTGTTGCGCTTCGTGCGCGAAGGATATGAAATCGTCTATATCGGCCATCAGGGGCATGATGAAGCGGTTGGCGTGGTGGGGGAGAGCCCCGAGCATGTGCATCTGATCGAACATGAAGGCGATGTGTGCAAGCTTGATTTCACTCCCGCCACCAAGCTGGTGATGCTTACTCAGACCACGTTGAGCGTGGATGAAACTGCCGGCACGATTGCTGCCTTAAAGCTGCGGTTTCCTTGGATTGAAACGCCGCCCAGCTCTGATATCTGTTATGCCACCTCAAACCGTCAGGAAGCCATCAAACAGGTGGCGATGCGTTCTGATTGTGTGGTGATTGTTGGTTCAGCCAACTCTTCGAACTCTGTGCGACTGGTGGAAGTGGGGCAAGAGAGCTTGGATGCGCGGTTTAGTGCTCCTGATGCACCGGCGAAAATAGGAGGGCGAGGCTTGGCTCATCGGGTGGATGATGCCGACGAACTTGATGCCTTGTGGTTTGAAGGTGTGGATGCTGTGGGGGTGTCCTCCGGCGCGTCTGTGCCGGAAGCCTATGTCGAAGGCGTCGTGCGCGCCTTGCAAGGCATGGGATATGTCGATATGCAATCGGTAAATACCACCAAGGAGGACATGCATTTCGTATTGCCATCTGAATTACGTCGACAGCAGTAAGTAATGGGTAATAGCGTTACATATAAACAAAAGAGGCTTTGCTGTTTGGATGCAGCAAAGCCTCTTTTCTGAGTTCGTGATGAACCGAGTGAAAGTTAGGTGTCAGCTCACTCGGAAATCTCAGCGAAGTACAGCAGGGTACGGATCATGTTGGAAGTGAAGCCGTACTCGTTGTCGTAGAAGGAAACGGTGCGAGCCAAGGTCACGCCGTCAACGGTGTTGACATCGGTCTGGGTTGGGTCGAACACGCCACCGTGGGTGTCACCGATGATATCGCCGGAGACAATACCCTCGTCGTTATAGCCGAAGTAATCGGTGTTGGAGAATGCGGCCTTGAACGCGGCGTTGATCTCGTCGGCAGTGGTTTCCTTGTTCAGCACGGAAGTCAACTCAGTGACGGATCCGTCCGGCACTTGCACGCGCTGGGCGTGACCCTGCAGCTTGCCATTGACCTCAGGCACAACCTTGCCGATGGCCTTGGCAGCGCCAGTGGAGTGAGCAATGGTATTGACGGCAGCAGCACGCAAATCGCGGCCGGACTTGGTGCCACGCGGGCCGTCCAGAATCATCTGGGTGCCGGTGTAAGCGTGGATGGTGGTCATGAAGCCGGCCTTGATGCCCCACTTGTCGTTCAGCAGCTTGACCATGGCAGCCATGGAGTTGGTGGTGCAGGAACCAGCAGACACGATCACG
>CAVFKU010000088.1:0-5938 GCA_963623245.1 Parabacteroides merdae | reverse complement strand
CTGCCGAGTATTCGGATCAACTGCCTCCTGAGGGCACTCGTGGGGGAGCGCTGCATCTTTCCGCTGTGTTGCCGGCGTTGTCTTGCGCTATAGGCCACCCTATTGAAACTGCTGTGCATCGTGATATGCGAGCGTTGTGCGAAGCGCTTGGATTTCCACAAGTGCGTTCCGCTATTGTCGTTTTGATTGATGGGCTGGGTTTCTGGAATTTGTCGAAACGTTTGGGGCACGCACCTTATTTGCGCTCGTTGATGAAAGACAAGGCGAACTGCAGACCAATTTCGACCAGTGCTCCGAGCACCACGGTTGCGGCTTTGGGTGTGTTTGGTACGGGGACTTGCCCTGGTTTAACTGGCATGGCTGGTTATACACAACGTGAGCCGCAGCGCGACAAGCTTGTTCAACTCATCCAGTTCAAAGATCCGTTGGTGGGAAACACGGCCACCAGCTCCAGCCCTGTTATTAACCCTGCACAATTGCAACGCCAACCTACCGTGTTCGAGCAACTCGAACAACAAGGGGTGCGTGTCACCAGCTCAGGCTTGGCTAAGTTCAAGGATTCACCTTTGACCGCTGCTGCGTTGCGTGGAGGTAGCTATATTGCCGGTGTTACGCCGCGAGAGCGCATCCATGCCGCAGCTCAGGCTGCGCGTGAGCCAGGGGTAACGTATCTGTACATTCGAGATGCCGATAAGATTGGACACGGCCACGGTTGTGATAGTGAGTCTTGGATTGCTACGTTCGAACATATTGATGCTCAACTTGCGTTGCTTGCCCGCGAAGCGCCAAAAGGTACGCTGATTGTCATTACTGCTGATCATGGCATGGTGAACGCCGATCCTGCCCAGCGCATCGACATCGCTCATGAGCCCGAGTTGCGGCGTGGTGTTCGACTGATTGGTGGAGAGCCCCGCGCGGTAATGCTGTATGCGGACGATAATCCTGACGATCTTGCTAATAGGTGGCGCGAATATTTGGGGGAACGGGCTTTGGTGAGAACCAAGGCAGAAGCGATTGCCGATGGATTGTTTGGGCCAGTGGATGAGTATGTCAAGCCCATGTTGGGTGATGTTATTGTTCAGGCCGCATCGCACACCACAATTGTGGATTCGGCCACACAAACCGACAAGGCAACGCGACTGCCGAGCGTGCATGGTTCTCAAACGATGATGGAAATGGACATTCCTTGCCTCGTTGACTTGGTCTAGCGTCTGGGCGCAGTCTCGCCGGTTGAGAAGCCGCTTTTAATCGCCGAACAAAATCTCATCCCAGCTAGGCACTGCCGAACGGCCCGAACGGCGTTTTGCAGGCTGCTGCGTTTTTGTTTCATGGTGTGTAAGCGCAATTGGCTGGGTCGCCTGATTTTGTGCAGACTTGTTGGACGTCGTTTGGCTTGCTTGAGCTGCTTGTGGCGCCTGCATTGCTTTCGCTGTTTGAGCTGCTTGAGCAGAAGAAGCTGGATGACTGCCTTCGTTTGAACCTACGGCTGTGCCGTCAAGTACGGGTTGTATCAGCTTAGTTTGCGAGGCTTTGGTATTGTCGCTCTGTGCTGGCGTTGCGACTGGCTCAGAGCGTGCAGCCGGCAGTGTGGGTTCAGGATGTTGAATGCTAGGCAAATCCTCAGGACGGGCTGTAAGTGGTTGCGTTGCGGCATTGGCAGTATCGGCAGTATCAACGTCGGTGACGGTATTAGCAGTATTAGCAGCATTACCAGTGGCAGCACCGTTGGTGTGGGTATTGTCTCGTTGTGCCTTGTGAGCACTAGCGGCAGCGTCGTGTTCACCGAGTAGTTTCTTTGCAGCGGCATTGAGACAGGTCACTGTGTTGTCGTGCATATTCCACGACCATTCGGCGTGCACGTTGTGCCCTGCAGAAACGAATCGCGCAATGATATGCCATGGCTCATGCGCTTGCCGAGTGGCACCCCACGTAAGCGTATCGCGGTCAACACCAGCGGTTTGCAGTGTGCGGTCAATCAATTCTTCCAAACTGTGTGCACGGCTTTCTTTAGGAGCAGGCACATGTTTGAACTGTTCAATCGCATATTGTTTTTCGGTTTGTACTGCAGCGGAGAACCGGCGCACCAACGCTTCATTGAGCGAATAATGCTCTGCCACTTGTGCAGGGTCAGCTCCAGCGCGAATAAGCTGCTGAATTTGCGAGATAGGCAAAGTGTTGGCTGTGCTCGGCTGATTGAAGCGCATAGTTTCTTGGCGAATCTGCTTAGCTTCGAGTATGGCTCGTTCTAGCGAATCATCTACCGTAACGAGGAATTGCTCGCCCCCCGCTTCAAATACCAATTCCCCAGTTTCACGAACGTGATCAAGCCGAGCGCTTTGAAGGGAATCATCAGCCATATGCACACCACTTTCCATCAAAACTTTATCCACTTCTTTAAGTATGCCCCACGTGTCGAGCTTTGCGGGTATTTCTTTTCGTGTATCCTCTTGGGAAGTAGAACCAGTCGTCGAGCTGTGTTGACGGTTCGGCCAACTATTGAAAGGATTGCGATGGCTCAGGATTATGATTCCCCCCGCAATAAGGATGAAGACGAAGAATCGTTGCAGGCGCTGGGCAAAAGCTCGCAGACCTCTTCGAACGACCTCGACGATGACGAGAACGCTATCGCTGAAGATTACGAGCTGCCAGGTGCTGACTTAAGTAACGAAGATGTCTCTGTGACTGTTATTCCGATGCAGGGCGACGAGTTCATCTGCTCTGAGTGCTTCCTTGTCAAGCATCGCAGTCAGCTTGCTCACACGAGCACAGACGGCCAGCCTGTGTGTGAGGAATGTGCTGCCTGATGGCGTGTGACGAGGCATACAACGAGCCAGAAAACACGGAAGTTCTGATTAAGGCCGTTGCTGATGGTCAACCTGCTGAACTTACGCAGTTGCATTACGCCCATGCTGGGGACGCCGGTGCAGATCTTAAAGCAGCAGAAGCGTTTGAGTTAAAGCCGTTTGAACGCAGGCTTGTGCCCACTGGCGTTGCTATTGCGTTGCCAGCAGGATACGTGGCATTGGTGCACCCAAGAAGCGGATTGGCGGCCAAGCAGGGCATCACTGTGCTTAATGCGCCTGGAACAGTGGATGCTGGGTATCGTGGTGAAATTAAAGTACCGCTGATTAATCTCGACCCTGAGCACACAGCACATTTTGAAGTCGGCGATCGCATCGCGCAGCTGGTCATTCAGCGCTATGTTGAGGCGACGTTCGTTCCTGCTCAAAGCCTGCCTGGTTCTGATCGTGCCGAGCGTGGTTTTGGTTCCAGTGGATTATAGGTGGCCTGAGCTGGTTCGTGTTTGCAAACCAGTGTGTTCATCATAGTGTGGTGACCTGCGATAGGATGGAACCCGTTATGAGCAGGAGGTGAATGCATGGCAAGCGACGATATGGAGTTTGATTCGGCGCGCAAGCTGGGCTGTGAGGTCAGTTGCGACCCCATCAACCCGTTGTTGCCTATCCTGCAAGCTTGTCAAATGCATCACCCTGGCGATGACATGACAATTCTTGAACGCGCGTATCGCCGTGCTGTTATTCAACATAGCGATCAGCGCCGCAAGTCAGGCGAGCCTTATATCATTCATCCGCTTGCTGTTGCTCAGATTTTGGCTGATTTGGGCATGGGGTCGATTGTTGTGGCTGCCGGCCTCTTGCATGACACAGTGGAAGACACTGATTACACCTTGGATGAGTGTCGTGCTGAATTTGGCGACACCATTACCGGTTTGGTCGATGGAGTGACCAAACTTTCCAAAATGGAATATGGTGATTCCGCTCAAGCTGAAACCATCCGCAAGATGGTGGTCGCCATGAGCCGCGACGTGCGGGTATTGGTTGTTAAACTCGCAGATCGCGTGCACAACGCCCGCACGTGGCGTTATGTGAAAGCTAGCAGTTCGGTTAAAAAAGCTCACGAAACCCTCGATGTCTACGCTCCGCTGGCCAACCGCCTCGGTATGAACGCCATCAAAACCGAGCTGGAGGAACTGAGCTTCAAAACCATTTATCCGAAGATTTACAACGAGATTGTGGTGTTGGTGGCTCGTCGCGCTGGGCAGCGTGACGTGTATTTGAAGCAGATTCTCGCTGAAATCAACGAGGATCTTGACGCGCAGCATATCAAAGGATATGTGACTGGACGCCCGAAAGATTACTTCTCTATTTATCAGAAAATGATTGTGCGAGGGCATGATTTCGCCAATATCTACGATTTGGTGGGCGTGCGTATCATCGTCGATTCGATTCAGGACTGCTATGCAGCGCTCGGCGCCGTTCATGCGCGTTGGAACCCTGTGCCTGGCAGATTCAAAGACTATATCGCCATGCCGAAACTCAACATGTATCAGAGTTTGCACACCACGGTGGTCGGGCCTGGTGGCAAGCCTGTCGAAATTCAGATTCGCACGTGGGACATGCATCGTCGCGCTGAATTCGGTATTGCAGCGCATTGGAAATATAAAGCAAATGGCCAGGCCGGCCGTGCCCTGAGTTCGCCAGATAGTTCCGACCGCAAACGTGACAATCAGGAATTGAGCGAGGCGGATAACCTTAAGTGGATTCAACAGCTTGCTGACTGGACTTCTGAAACGCCAGATTCCAACGAGTTTCTCGGTTCACTGAAAGAAGATCTTGGAGCTGCCGAGGTCTATGTGTTCACACCGAAGGGCACGATTGTTTCTTTGGTGGCCAAAGCCACGCCTGTTGATTTCGCCTATGCTGTGCACACCGAAGTGGGGCATCGCACGATGGGTGCCCGCGTCAACGGGCGTTTGGTGCCGCTTGACACGGTTTTAGAAAATGGAGACACTGTTGAGATTCTCACCTCCAAGTCAGATGCGGCAGGCCCTTCGCGTGATTGGTTGAGCTTTGTGAAAAGCCAGAAGGCTCGCAACAAGATTCGCCAATGGTTCTCCAAGGAACGGCGGTCGGAGGCGATTGAGGAAGGCAAGGACGAGCTGACGCGTGCCATGCGCAAGCGTAATCTGCCAATCAATACGCTGATGACTTCCGAAGCGCTGATTGGTGTGTCAGATGACCTTAATCTGCCCAGTGTAGAGGGGCTATTTGCGGCCATCGGCGACGGGCAGATTTCCACGCAGAATGTCATCTCGCACCTGATTAAAGATGCGGGCGCTGACGAGGTGGACGAAGAAATTGAGCAGGAAGCGCTGCCATTCAAGCCGATTGAAAGCCGAGCGAAGTCCACCAGCGCATCTGGTGTGTCAGTTAAGGGCGTCGGTGATGTCTGGGTTAAGCTGGCTCGCTGCTGCATGCCTGTGCCGGGAGATCAGATTAACGGGTTTATTACGCGCAATCAGGGCGTGTCTGTGCACCGTGCCGATTGCCAGAACATGCTCGACCTTGAAAAGCGCCAGCCCGAGCGTGTGGTCGAAGTTGAGTGGACTAGCACCAAGGGCGTGTTCATGGTCAAGATTCAGGTGGAGGCACTCGACAGGCGCAACCTCTTGTCCGATGTGACCCACGTGCTGTCCGATCATGGAGTGAACATCATTTCCGGCACGATTGCCACTGGTTCTGACCGTGTGGCTACCAGTCAGTTCAGCTTCGAGATGGCTGATCCGCAGCATTTGAATACCCTGCTTGCCGCCGTGCGTAAAATCGACGGCGTCTTCGATGTCTATCGTCTCACCGGCAGCCGCGAATCCGCTGAGCCGCGTCTGCGTAAAATGCAGTAATGTTCGCTGGAGTTTTTCACAATTTGCGAGCCCATGCCTTCTACTCTCACACAGAGAACACGCTGATAAATTTCTGCTCTTGAACCCGCATTCTGGCACCAAACTCTGCATAATTGCGCGCATTCCTGGGAATCTTCAAGCCGTGCTTGGTCACGCTGATGTCATCTCGCGGTGTAACGTTCTCCTCATACGTCGAGCCGCAATTCATCCATAATTGCTGATCATCACCACCTGCTG
>CAVFKU010000087.1:0-6004 GCA_963623245.1 Parabacteroides merdae | reverse complement strand
GCAGCGCTTGGTGGCGGGCGTGGCGGCTCAGTACGAATCGGAGGTCATCTACAATTCGATTCGTGACGACCTGAAGAGCCAAGGTGTGATTTTCGTCGATACCGACACCGCCGTGCGCGAATATCCCGACTTGTTCAGGAAGTATTTCGCCAAGTGCGTGCCCGCCGATGACAACAAGTTCGCCGCGCTGAACACGGCCGCTTGGTCGGGCGGATCGTTCGTCTATGTGCCCAAGGGAGTGCATGTCGATATTCCCCTGCAGGCATATTTCCGCATCAACACGCCGAACATGGGTCAATTCGAACGCACGCTGATCATCGCCGACGAAGGCTCATACGTGCATTACGTCGAAGGGTGCACAGCGCCGATCTATTCGACCGATTCACTGCACGCCGCGGTGGTCGAGATCTTCGTCGAGCCGCACGCCCGCGTGCGCTACACCACCGTGCAGAACTGGTCGAACAACGTCTACAACCTAGTCACCCAGCGCTCCTATGTGCGCGAGGGCGGCACGATGGAATGGGTGGATGGCAACATCGGTTCCAAGGCCACGATGAAATACCCAGCCTGCGTTCTGGCCGAACCGTATGCCAAGGCATCCACCATGTCGCTCGGCTTCGCCGGCAAGGGGCAATATCAGGATACCGGTGCGAAGATGATTCACTTGGCGCCGCACACCAGCTCCACCATCGTCGCCAAGTCGATTTCGCGTGGCGGCGGGCGTTCCGCCTACCGCGGCTTGGTCAAAATCGTTGACGGCGCCCAAGGCTCCTCGAATTCCACGGTGTGCGACGCACTGCTGGTGGACGAGTTCAGCCGATCCGACACCTACCCGCATGTGGATGTGCGCGAAGACGACGTGTCGATGGCTCACGAAGCCACCGTCTCCAAGGTCTCCGAAGACCAGTTGTTCTATCTGATGAGCAGGGGGCTGAACGAGGACGAGGCAATGGGCATGATCGTGCGTGGTTTCGTCGAACCGATCAGCCGCGAGCTGCCGATGGAATATGCGCTTGAACTGAACCGACTGGTGGAATTGCAGATGGAAGGATCGGTGGGCTGATATGGCACAACGCAAGGAAATCACTATCCCTGTTGCCGATCCAGAAGATCCGTACGCCAATCCCGCGGCCATGCCCTCCTCGGCTGACCGAGGGCCCCGCTCCTTCGACATCAGCGCGTTCGATATGCCAAGCCGCAAGCAGGAGGATTGGCGTTACACGCCGGTCGAACGCATCAGTGAGTTCTTCGACGTGTTCGCGCCCAGCGGCAGCACCGGCATCGAAGTTGGCATGATCGACGGCTCGGCCTTGCCTGAAGGCCAGGTCACACTGCGCGAGGTTCCGCTCGATTCTGCCCCTGCAGGGTCGGTGTCCAAGCCCAATGACCGCGTGTCGGCAGTCGAATGGAACTCGGGCGAAAGGGCCACAGTGCTCGCATTGAGCGGTGAAATCGACCAGCCTGTGCTTCTCAAGGTGCATGGCTCAGGTCTTGATCTCGACGCCCTGCACTTGGTCATCGTCGCCGCCGACAACACCCACGCCAGCGTAGTGGTGGAACATGACGGCGACGCTCGTCTGGCCGAAGGTGTCGAAATCGCCACGGGTGCCGATTCGCATGTCTCCACGGTGTTCATCCAGGAGTGGAACAAAGGTTCCAAACATGTGGGCAACCACCGTATCCATGTCGGTGCCGGGGCTTCATTGCGCCACTGTGTGGTGACCTTGGGTGGTGACGTGGTGCGCATCCGCATGGATCAGGACTTCGGCGGCGCGCAAGGCGAACTCAACATGCTCGGTATGTATTTCGTCGATCCGGGCGAGCACATCGAACACCGCACGATGGTGGTGCATAACCATCCCGAATGCAAAAGCCGCGTCATCTACAAGGGCGCGCTTGACGGGGCCGGCGCGCACTCGACCTGGGTGGGCAACGCGCTGATTGAACCGACCGCCCCCGGCACGGATTCCTACGAACTCAACCGCAACCTCGTGCTCACCGGCGGAGCCGTCGCCGATTCCGAACCGAATCTCGAAATCGAGAACGGCAATATCATCGGTGCTGGCCATGCTTCCTCAGTGGGGCGCTTTGATGATGAAGAGCTGTTCTACCTGCAGTCCCGCGGCATCAGCGAAAGCGAGGCGCGCAAACTTGTGGTTCGTGGTTTCTTCAACGAGCTTATCGAGGAAATCGGCATTCCCGCCATCTCGGGTCACTTGATGGCCGTCATCGAGAAGCGCTTGGCTCGCGGCGAACACGCCGCCAATGCGCGAGTGTTGGAAGAACAGTGATTGTTAAGGAGAAGCACTATGTCAACGCTTGAAATCAAAAACCTCACCGCACACGTCGAAACCAAGGATGGCATCAAACCCATCTTGAAAGGCGTCAATCTCACCGTCAACTCAGGGCAGACCCACGCCATCATGGGGCCCAACGGCTCCGGCAAATCCACGCTGGCCTATACGCTCGCCGGTCACCCCAAATACATGGTCGACGGCGGGCAGGTGCTGCTTGACGGCGAAGATATCCTCGCCATGACTCCAGACGAACGTGCCAAAGCGGGTCTGTTCCTCGCCATGCAATACCCTGTTGAAGTGCCCGGCGTGTCGATGACGAATTTCCTGCGCACCGCCAAAACCGAGGTCGACGGCGAAGCCCCGGCCATCCGCACGTGGACGAAAGAACTGTCCGAAGCGATGAAGCATCTGAAGATGGACCCGAAATTCGCCACGCGCTCGGTCAACGAAGGTTTCTCCGGCGGTGAGAAGAAGCGTGCCGAAGTGCTCCAGCTTGAACTGCTCAAGCCGAAGTTCGCCATCCTCGACGAAACCGATTCCGGCCTCGATGTGGACGCCCTGCGCGTCGTTTCCGAAGGTGTGAACCGCGCCAAGGAAGCCAACCAGTTCGGTATTCTGATGGTCACGCACTACACGCGCATCCTGAAGTACATCAAGCCTGACATCGTGCATGTGTTCGCGGACGGTCACTTCGTCAAGACGGGCGGGCCGGAGTTGGCGGATGAACTCGAAGAGAACGGCTACGACCAGTACCTGCCCGAAGGTGCCGATTCTGAAAGCGCATTGGCCTAATCTTTAAGCTTGTGACGTGTGGTCGGTCGGTGTCCTATTTTCTAACGCTCCTGGCCGCTATGGCCAAGACTTATTTACGAAAATAGAACACCGACCGACCACACTCGCCTGATTTAAGTATTTGGTTTGAGTATTCCGAGGCTATCCTAAGTCATTGAGCTTGTGGCCAAAGGTGTTCTCAACGAACTCGGCGAGCTTGCCGTTTTTGGCAAGCTCAGCCGAATCAGCCTGAACGAAGTTTGCGTCACAGCCTTGCCCTACCTCATCGTTGAACCCTAGGATGAAGTGGGTTGCAATTTCGTAGATGATTTGTGTTGGCGCAATGCCGAACACTTGGTGTTCCAGAATGTGATTCAGGCGCGCCCGATCGTTGGGGAACAGCTCGCGCATCCGTTTGCTGTTGTAGAGCCGCTTGATAATTTCCGTGATATACAGGCCTGACTTCATATACAGGTCAGCGAAAGTGTGCTCAGGATTGTCGAAGCACCCAGGGTTCTCCTGCTCGAACAGATCCACCATCTGCACCACCACATTGCGCGGCGTGAAGATCTGATTGGTTTGCTGAGGTGGCACATAATCGAAGATGTCTTCGCTAAGTCCTTCATCGAAATAGTTAGCCAGCCGAGTGCGTAGGTCAATAAACTCGCGCACGGAATCATCAAAGACCACTGGGTCGAAAAGCTGCCCTGCAAAGTGCGTGGGCTCGCCGGTCTCGGGGTCGGTCACGTCGCCGCCGTCGCGCAACAGGCGGAACTGGTCCACGGTGATGCTCGTCACCTCATGGAAGACGTCGGCGGGAATCACTTGATCGAAGTTTGCCAGCGTCGTGCCCTCGTTGCCGTACGCCATGAGGAACGATGGGATGGCGTGCGAGAAGCCGCGCAGGTGGTCGCGGAAGCTGGCCTCGAGCGTCTGTTTCTTGGCCTCACGCTTGGCTGTCTCCACCTCGCGTACGACGGTCTCGCCGGCGGCCTTCACAAGCTCCTTGCGCGACTCTTTGAGGCTGCTCACCAGGTTCTGACGGGCGCCCTCAAGCGCCTCGTCGTGCCTGCGGTTGATCTCATCGGCAGCATCTTGCGTCTCGCACTCGGCGAGCTCGGCAGCGCGCTCCTTCTCGATGCGCTTCTTGGTGATGTTGAAGTTGCCCACCTCGCGATTGAGCTTGATGCCCACGTCGGCTCTGATGCGCCGCTCCATCTTTTTCTGCTGGGCGGGCTTCATCTCCGGCCCGTAGCTCTGCTTGGCCGTCTCCACCAAAGGAGCGGTAATGCTCGCACCAAAGGTTTCGGTCAACTGGTCTAGAAATGCGTCGTCGGGGTCGGGAGAGTTGTGCTCGATGGTTATCGAGTCGATGACATTGTCAAGCTCGTTGCCGATCTCGCTGTAGACCTTGCCGCCAAAGAGCCCGTCGGCTAGCCCTACGACCTGCTCGGCAGGGACCTCAACCTCGCCCTCGTCGTTGAGAGCCAGCTCGTCTGCTGTGCCTCGCTTGACGCCCAGGTCCTCGTTTGGCGCCTTGTAGGGCTCGAGGCTCTGCAATGCCTCGATCACCTCGACTGGCGCACGGAAGATGTTGGCGATGTTCTGAAAGAGGAAGTCGCTCATGAAGCCGCGTCGCACCACCTCGCGCGAGCGGATTTTGCGTGGAATGGAAAGCACTCGCTCAGCATCGAGTTCCACCATCTCACCGTTCTCGTCCTCGCCGATCACGGGGAAGAAGTTCAGCAGGGTGCGGATGCGCTGCTTGCGGCCGTCGGGCGTGCCGCCTCCTGCAGCCGTGTCGGCGTAGAGGTCATTGGCGAACTCTTCAAAGATGGTGAGCGTGCGGGCGGGGTCGAAATCGAAAACGTACGCATTCTCTTTGCGAGCAAACTTGCCACCGCCCATGTTGAACAGGCAAGGGTTCTGCGCACGGAAGGCCGCCTGCATGTAGAGCGACGGGCTCTTCATGTTGGAAAGCATGAGCACAGCCGTCCACTCAGGCACGGTGACGCCTGTGGTCAACTGACCTACGGAAAGGGTGATGGTTTTATCGTGGGTGGCTATGCCCGCGCGCACCTTGTCGAAAGCTTTGAGCGATTCGTCTTCGTCATCAATTTGGCCGTCACCTGCGGCGAGTATCACTTCATACTCGCTGAACACGGGGTGTTTTTTCAACTTCTTCGCAAGAGCACGAGCGGAATCTACGCGATTGAGCATCCAGAAGGTGTGCCGCAGTTCGTCTCTCAGCTCTGGTGTGGAGAATGGAAACTTCTTCTGGCTGGTAAGCGCGTCTAGAAAACGATCCACCTCGTCGTTATGGGTGAAATACCCATTCTTATTCGTGGCGAAGAATTCGTTTAAGTCGAACGCCCACTCCACTGTCTCGCCGTCTAGGTTGCAACCATGAGCCACTTGGCTCATCACGATGTCGCTTATCTGGTAGGTGAACATGTTCAGGCGCGGCAGGTCGGCGTAGGGGTTGGGCAACTCGGGCTCGTCCCAGTCGCGCTTGGCGCGCTGCTCGTCGGCGTAGGTCCAGTTGAAGATGGCTTCGGCGTCGAACTTCTCGTTGGCGATGGCCTTGAACGGCGTGCCGGAAAGATGCAGAGTGAAACGCCGCTTGATATGGTCGAAAGCCACATCGGTTTTGAACGTATCCACGCCCTCATGTGCTTCGTCAATGATAAGAACATCCCACTCAAGGTCTGCAACATACTCCAATTTGTCGTATGCGCCGCCGAATGCAATAGAACCTTTGAGATCCTGCAAGCTCACAAACTCGATGAAACCTTTCAGTCTTTCGTTCTCGTTGCGCAACTCTTGCAGATATTCCTTGCGACTTAAACAAAACGCTTTATCTTTCAGTGCATCCACACTACTGATGAAACGGTATCCACTTTCCATCCCGACGAATTTCACATAGTCGTCATACC
>CAVFKU010000086.1:0-6013 GCA_963623245.1 Parabacteroides merdae | reverse complement strand
CTTCCTTGGTGGACCCTTGTTCTTCCTGTCTGAATTGCGCGCAGCGTTTCAGTGGGCTTTGGAAGGCAAGGTGGACGAGTTTGTTGTGCCCACCGACGCGCATCTGTATGTCGCTTACGGCGCTGCCCTGCAATCCGAACAAGACTGTGATGACGAAGGCAATCATTATCAGGCACGTACTTGTGCTGATATTCTCGCACGGCTTGACGAGCTAGAGAACTTGCCGTCCAATACGCCCACGATGCCGCCGCTGTTTGCCACTGAAACTGACCGTGAAGTATTCAACGAACGCCACCACAGGGAGCATATCCATATCAACACGCTTGAAGGCGCGTCTGGCCCGCACTTCCTTGGTATTGACGCTGGCTCAACCACCATCAAAGCCACGCTTGTTAACGACGACCGCGAAATCGTATGGTCTAGTTATGCCAATAACGAGGGCAGTCCCTTGACTGCGGCCATTGACATTGTTAAGAAGATTCAGTCTCAATTGCCCGAAGGGGCGTGGATTGCCCGCTCTTGTGCCACTGGCTATGGCGAAGGCCTGATTGCCGCCGGCTTGCACTTGGACGAGGGTGTGGTAGAGACAATGGCGCATTATCGCGGCGCTGAAATGATTAGCCCCGGAGTTACCGCCGTCATCGACATCGGTGGACAAGACATGAAGTATGTTGCCATTGCGGACGGTGTTATCGATTCGATCGCTGTTAATGAAGCCTGCTCCGCCGGCTGTGGTTCCTTCCTGCAAACCTTCGCATTGTCGATGGGGTTGACGATTGAGGAGTTTACGCAAAAAGCGCTCGCCTCTACGCATCCGGTCGATTTGGGTTCGCGCTGCACAGTGTTCATGAATTCTTCCGTCAAACAGGCGCAGAAGGAAGGCGCGTCCATTGAGGATATTGCCGCAGGGTTGTGCTATTCAGTGGTGCGCAACGCCTTGTATAAGGTGATCAAACTGCGTGATTCGGGCGAACTGGGCGACACGGTGGTGGTGCAGGGCGGCACGTTTTTAAACGACGCCGTGTTGCGTGCTTTTGAGTTGCTTACCGAGCGCGAGGTGACCCGTCCGAACATCGCGGGGCTTATGGGCGCGTTCGGTGCGGCGCTCACCGCCCGCATGCATTACACCGACGCCGCAGAAGATGGTGCGAGTGAACACACCGTAAGCTCTATCCTGACTGGTGAGGCGCTCGACAATCTCACTATGGAGACTGAGCGTGATATTTGCAAGCTGTGCCAAAACCATTGCAAGCTCACCATCACCACCTTCGCGGACGGCTCGCGCTATGTCACCGGCAACCGATGCGAGCGCGGCGGTGACGCCAAGCGTCAGCGTTCCGACCGGCCGAACCTGTACGACTACAAATACAAGCGCTGTTTCGCCTACCGCCGCTTGACGGACAAGAGCGCCACCCGCGGCACCATCGGCATTCCGCGCGCGCTCAACATGTACGAAAACTATCCGTTCTGGTTCACACTGCTGACCTCCCTAGGCTTCAAGGTGATGATTTCCGGCCGCAGTTCGCATGAACTGTTCGAGGAAGGTATCGAATCCATCGCCTCTGAGAACATCTGCTACCCAGCCAAGCTGGCGCACGGGCACATCAAGTGGCTGCTAGGCAAGGGCGTCAAGACGATCTTCTATCCGTGCATAAGCTACGAAGACAATCTCGTGCCCGACACCGACAACCACTACAACTGCCCGGTGGTGGCGAACTATCCGCTGGTGATCGGCGCGAACATGCCCGAGTTGCGCGATCCAGACGTGCGCTATATGCACCCGTATTTCAACCTCGCTAACCACGAGCTCATGGTCGATCGCATTGTTGAGGAGTTCGCTTGGGCGAATGTGACGCGCGAAGAGGTTGAAACCGCCGTCAAGGCCGCTTATGCGGAAGATAAGGTCTTCAAGTACGACGTGCAGCAAGAAGGCTTGCGCGCGCTGGCTTATATGAAAGAGCACAACTGCCGCGGTATCGTGCTTGCGGGACGTCCATACCATATCGACCCCGAGATCAACCACGGCATTCCTGAAACGATTTGCTCGTTGGGCATGGCCGTGCTTTCCGAGGATGCAATCTGTGGACTGAAACCGGGTGAACAGCTGGATTTGACGGCGTTTCTGTCTGAAGATGATGAGAACCCGCGTGCTAGGAACGCAGCCGGGTTCCGTCATGTGGAAGACAGGACGGTTACCAAGATGCCGTTGCGCGTCACCAACCAGTGGGCATATCATGCGCGTCTGTATGAGGCGGCGCGTTTCGTTGCCTCCTATCCAGGGCTTGAAGTGGTGCAGCTTAACTCGTTTGGTTGCGGCTTGGATGCTATCACCACCGATCAGGTTGCCGAGATTCTGGCGGATAAGGCCGACGTGTATACGCTGCTGAAAATTGACGAGGTCTCCAACTTGGGTGCCGCCAAGATTCGTCTGCGTTCACTCAAAGCGGCTGTCGAAGAGCGTGAGTCCAACAGGCGTGACTTCGCTGCAAATGAGCCCGCTGCAAATGATCTCGCTGCAAACGAAGATGCTGGGACGTTCCGCAAAACCGGCTCGAAAGCCCCAACCGCAGGCCGTCAGGTGTTGCTTGATACCACTATGGCTGCCAATCCCAAGCTCACCAAGGCCGTGCGTGACGCCGCCAAACAAGCCGCGCGGCAAGACTTTGGCCAGACTGCCGAATTAACCAAGTCGGCCAAGTCTGGCAAGCCCGGCCACAACAACGCCACGATGTCCCGCTATGCGCACCGCGAGAAGTTCGTCAAGGCCATGAAGCGGGATTACACTATCGTGGCCCCGCAGATGAGCCCAATCCACTTCTCGCTGGTCGAATCGGTGATCCGTTCGGGCGGCTACAAGTTCGACATCCTCAAGCATGCCAGCCGCGAGGATGTGGAAACCGGCTTGAAATACGTGAACAATGACGCTTGCTATCCGGCCATCATGGTCATCGGTCAGCTGCTTGACGCTGTTAAGTCTGGTAAATACGATCCTGACCATACCGCTCTGGCTATCACCCAGACCGGCGGTATGTGCCGCGCAACCAACTATTTCGGCCTGATTCGCAAAGCCCTGATCGATGCGGGCTATCCGCAGATTCCGGTGATTGCCATCTCCACCCAAGGGATGGAAGACAACCCCGGTTTCAAAGCCAGCCCACAAATGCTGCACCGTGCCATCAAGGCGCTGATCATCGGCGATTTGCTGATGAAATGCCTCTATCGCGTACGCCCCTACGAAGCCGAGCCGGGTTCGGCCAACAGGCTGTATGAGCAGTGGGACATTATCGTGCGCGAAACGCTGGAACATCATGGCTATTCCACAACTGCTGCAAAAACCCCGTGGCTCAAAAAAGGCTGGCTGCCATATCCCACCCTTGTTAAAGAGATCGTCAAATCCTTCGATGCTCTGCCCCTGAAAGACATTGAACGCAAGGTGCGTGTCGGCGTGGTTGGTGAGATTTTGGTCAAATACCAGCCGGATGCCAATAATCATGTGGTCGATGTTATTGAATCGCAGGATTGCGAGGCTGTGGTGCCCGGCATCATGGAGTTCATGACCACTCGCCCTTATACCACTGATTGGAATGAACATCATCTCGGCATGGGCGGCAATAAGCTCGGTTATGCGGCGATGCGCTGGGGGTTAGAACGTTATAACAAGCCCGTTCGCAAGGCCATTGCGTTAGCCAACGGCAAGTTCACGCAGGACGAGCCGATGCCTGAGCTGGTTAAAAAAGCCGCCGGTGTCACCTCCATCGGTGTACAAGCCGGCGAAGGCTGGCTGTTGACGGCCGAAATCCTCGAACTCATCGAGCAGGGTTGCCCGAACGTGGTGTGCGCCCAGCCGTTCGCGTGTCTTCCCAACCATGTGACGGGCCGCGGCATGTTCGGCAAGATCCGTCGCCTGTACCCGCAAGCCAATATCGTCTCCATTGACTACGACCCTGGTGCTTCCGAAGCGAACCAGCTTAACCGCATCAAGCTCATGATCGCCGCCGCCAAAAAAGCCCACGCTAAATCGAGCGCCGCGGATTAGCCTGATTCACTGATGTGCTAACAATGCCCGCTATCGGTTTTTCATATAGCAGGGCGGCATGTGAGGCCATGCCCTCGCATAGCATACGAATCATGGTCACTCCACGAATCAGTTACGCGCATCTGTTAGCCGAACCAAATCCGAAGCATGTGGCAAGCATGCTCGGCTTCTTCGAGCGTGGTTGCGCGGCTCGCGGTGCGGGCGGTCTCGGTGTTGAAATCGAGCATTTGCCGGTGCATGACGCCGATGATACGGCTGTCAGCTACTACGAGCCGAACGGTATCGAAACGCTGCTCAAGCGTCTTGCGCCGTATTATGACCAAGCAAGCGAGTATTGGGAGAACGGCCATTTGGTCGGTCTTGCGCGCGAGCGCGTCGCCGTTTCCCTTGAGCCGGGCGGTCAGGTGGAGGTGTCCATCGGCGTATTGCACAACCCGCAGGAATTGAACGACCTGTATGCGCAGTTCCGCGCCGAAGCCGATCCTATTGCCGCCGAACTTGGTTTTCGTTTCGTTAACTACGGCTACCAGCCGAAGTCAAGTTTTGCCGATATCGCCGTCAATCCCAAGGACCGATATGACGCCATGACCGACTACCTTGGTCGTGTCGGTCAGTTCGGCCCGTGCATGATGCGCTGCTCCGCTTCCACGCAGGTGAGCATTGATTACGTGGACGAGCGGGACGCTGTCGCCAAATTGCGCGTCGGCACGGCCATCGGCCCGATTCTCGCCTGGTTTTTCCGCAACAGCCCGTATTTCGAGGGGCGCATCAATCCCTATCCGCTGTTGCGTCAGCGTATGTGGGATTATCTCGACTTCCAGCGCACGAACGTGATTCCCGGCCTGTTCGACCAGCGCTTCGGTTGGGAGGATTACGCGCGCGACGTGCTGTCCACCCCGCTGATGTTCGCCGACCTGACACACACGCCGGAGGCGCTCGCCGCCAACTTGACGCCCAAGCAGTTGCACCGTGAGGCGTTCCGCGAGAACGCGGGCGAGATATATCCCGACCGCGAGCTCAACGACTACGAGATGAACCACATCATCTCCACGCATTTCAACGACGTGAGGCTCAAGAACTTCATCGAACTGCGCCACTGGGATTCCCTGCCCATCGAACGCGCGGAGCGTCTGGCTGAAATCATCACCTCGCTGTTCTACGAGCCCGCCAACCGCATTCGTCTCGAAAGCTATTTCGATGGCCTGAGCGAGGAAGAGGTGTGTGAGGCCAAGGCCAACTTGCAGGCGCATGGGCGCGAAGCTTCTCCCTATGGTCAGCCGCTTGACTTCTGGCGTGAATTCCTCGGCCTCGAAGGTCTGCTCGACGACGTTCCCGGAGACCCCGCCCACCCTGACGTGTTTCAGGGATGAGTTGTTTTGCGCTTTTTGAGACAGCCGCTCTACTGAACAACTGGTAGATAGTACACTGGTGTGTATGGCAGGGATGAAGAAGAGAGTTCGTAAAACGCCCGAAGAGCGCAAGGCTGAAATCATTGCTGCGGCGGTCAAAACAGTGGGGGAGAAGGGCTATTATGGCACTTCACTGAAGGACATAGCTGATGAGGCGGGCTTAACTCAGCCAGGATTGCTCTATTACATCGGCAATAAGGAGAACCTGTTGTCGATGCTTGTCACCGACAACTACGATGCTCACGGCACGCCGAAGGATTTCATGAACTCGAGGCTGCCTGGCAGTGATCCCGAGGGGATGTTTTTTCCTGCATATCTGCGTTTTTTAGTGCGATACAATGCGCAGCGTAAGAGTCTGCTGCAGTTGTATATGGTGTTGGAATCGGAAGGGTTCAGCCCCGAGCATCCGCTGCATGATTACTTTGAGGAACGTCCGGAACTGGTGTGGAAGCACTACAGCGAGTATGACTGGCGTATTCCGCCGGAAATCGGCGGGTGGGAGAATATGCGACCAACAGTGCGTATGTGTTTGGAAGCGATGGATGGCATTCAGTTGCGTTGGATGCGC
>CAVFKU010000085.1:0-6481 GCA_963623245.1 Parabacteroides merdae | reverse complement strand
GACCAGCCAGCGCAATCGATTCGCTTGAGCCATAGAACAGGCCGGTGCCGATTGCGCCGCCGAGGGCGATCAGCTGGATATGACGGTTCTGCAGCGACTTGCGCAGCGTGGCGGGCACGGGCACATCATCGGTTTCGCGCGGCTTCTTCTCGCTCATGTGTTCTCTTGTTCTCTTGTTTTTGTTCGCTTGTTTTTTCAGTGAATCCATTGCCATTGTAGGAGCTGGGGACTACGCGCGGTTGACAGGATATGGCGGCATGTGCCGTGTGCGGTGGGTCGCCTTGGCGGGTGGCGCGTGGGTGTGCTGTGCGGGTGACGTGCGAGTGGTGAATGTGGAGCTTGGTGACTGGCCGTGTAACAGGCCGTTTCCCTACGGCGGAGTAATGTAGCTCACATTATGCAGCCAGAAGAAGCAACACGCAGCAGCCAAACCGGGCAGACGGGCCGGCCCGCCGGTCAACCCAGCCTGAAATCCGTCGAAAGCCTTGATGAAGGCAACAGCATGGCTCGCGGCCTGAACAACCGGCACGTGCAGTTCATCGCCATCGGCGGCACCATCGGCACCGGCCTGTTTCTCGGCTCTGGCAAATCGATTGCGCTCACCGGCCCGTCCATCATCGTTGTGTATATCTGCGTCGGCGTGATCATGTTCCTGCTCATGCGCGCCATCGGCGAGATGATGTACCGCGACCCGAGTCAGCACACCTTCATCAACTTCATCGACCGCTACCTCGGCCACGGCTGGGGCAAGTTCGCCGGGTGGTCGTATTGGATCGTGCTCATCCTGACGGGTATGACCGAAATCACGGCCGTCAGCACCTATTTCGTCACATTCTTCGGCATGTTCGGCATCGAGCTGCGCAGTTGGAAATGGCTTATCGAACTGTGTTTCCTGGTGGTCCTAAGCGCCATCAACCTTATCGCCGTCAAGGTGTTCGGTGAGGCGGAGTTCTGGTTCTCGATGATCAAGATCACGCTGATTGTGGGGCTGATCGCCACCGCCGTGGTGATGCTGGTGATCGGGTTCCATTATCCGGCCGCTACCATCGAAGGTGTGGACGGCACGGTGCCGGGTGCCGGTGTGAGCTTCGCCAATCTCTTCAGCGGCTTCGCCATCGCGCCAAACGGCTGGCTGAACTTCTTCATGAGTTTCCAGATGGTGTTTTTCGCCTACCTGCTCATCGAGTTCGTGGGCGTCACCGTCTCCGAGACGCAGAACCCGCGCAAGGTGTTGCCGAAAGCCGTCAACGAGATCATCATGCGCATTCTCATCTTCTATGTGGGCGCGCTGGTGGCCATCATGACTATCGTGCCGTGGCGCAATTTCAAACCGAACAAGGACGGCTCCTACCCTTCGCCATTCATCATGGTGTTCAAATACGCCGGTCTCGATTGGGCCGCCGCACTGGTGTTCTTCGTGGTGATCACTGCCGCCGCCTCGTCACTGAATTCGCTGTTGTATTCCGCCGGGCGCCATTTGTATCAGCTGGCGCATGACTCCGACGCACCGACGTTGGGCAAGCTGGGCGTCGTTTCGTCGCGCAAGGTGCCGGCGCGAGCCATCATCGCTTCCGGCTGCATGATCGTGCTTTCGCCGATCATCAATATGCTGCAGGGTGTCTCCAGCGCGTTCGTGCTGTTCTCGTCCGCCGCCAGCGCCGTGGTGATTTTCATCTATGAGCTGACCATGCTGGCCCACCGCCGCTACCGCGTTTCGGACGATTTCATCCCCGACGGTTTCCTGATGCCCGCTTGGAAGGTGACCGATTGGATTGCCGTCGTGTTCTTCGTGTTCGTCTACTGCACGCTGTTCCTCTCCGCCGACACGCGCTTGCCCGCCGTGGCCGGCTTGGTCTGGCTGCTGGCCTTCGGCGGCTACTGCCTGCTGCGCGAGCGCTCCAAGCGCTGAACGTTTCTGCAGCCCTATGGATTCTGGTTTCTATGGGCTTCATGGGTTCTATAATGTGACAAATCGCCCCTGAAACCGGCTCTATAATATCGTCTTATTACTTCAAGAACAACGTCATTGGCGAGCTGGATTTCGCCGTCGAACATCCTCGGGGGAAGGTTACCCCGATTGAAGTCAAGTCCGGCAAGTCATATAAGCGTCACAGTGCAATGAGCAAGGCGTTGTCCACTGCGAACTATGGTATGGATCGCGGCATTGTGCTGGCAGAAAGGAATGTGCAGGTGGGGGGCGGTATTGATTACCTGCCCGTGTACATGATGTCGCAATTGCAATACGACGAGTACTGAATCGGCGCCAGTGATGAAATTCCCAAAATCGTTGTGATTTCAGTGTTTTTACACTTTCACTACGGTAGTTGGCGAGTTTTCACTACAGCAGTTGGCAAAGTGGCCAGTAGCTTCTTCAGATTCATGCAGTAGGCGTTACACTAACAGGCATTCGCCGAGCTCGGCGAATGCCTCAGCGGCTTCTCTATCCCATCGGCAGCACAGCCGATGCAGCCTACTGCTGTGGGTCGAACTCGACCTGAAGTGTTTGAGAATATAAGCCGATTTCCAAACTCACAGGCTGAGAAGCGTCTTTGATATCGAACTGTGTGGTGACAGTCGCCGTGTATCCGGCTTGAATTTTACCGTCGATCGAGATGTACCCGCGGCCGGTTTCCTGGCCGTTCTGGAACGCCGTTACAGAGAACGGTCCACCATAGCTGCTGTCCGTGCCGTTGTTGCTCACCTCGGAGGTGAGAGTTGCCTTGGTGCCTACTACCTCCAGCTTGATCAGCTTCACATGAGTGTCATCGTAATCGTAATCGCCTTCAAGCTGGCTACCCTCCTTCGCTGTGAACTCGACCGTTTTGATACCCGTCTGTTTGCCAGCGTCGGCCTTGCGGGTGGTCTGGCTCGAATCCGCGGTGGCTGACACCTGGGATTTGGATGCCATGCTCGAATCAACTGACACACGCAGGTTCGCCACGATGCTAAGCAACAGTGCGACGACGGACAGGACGACGGCCACCCATTGCAGGACATTGCCGTTCCTGTTGGCACTGTGCGACCCTATGTGTTCTGCCGGAATGGGCGTCATCTGCTGGTATGGCAGCTGCTCCGATGGCTGGAATGGTGCTTGCGAATTGGTCATTATCTCTTCCTCTCTAAAAGTGGGTTAGCCTCAAGTTGATGAGTTGATGAGTTCAATTAGGCGTAGATGTTGCGGGGGCGCATGTCTTCGGGGAGGCCTTCGAGCAGGGTGGCGACGGAACCTTCCTCGAAGACGGAGCGGATGCCGGCGGCCAGCAGCGGCGCCACCGAGAGCACCGTCATGTTCGGCAAGCGCTTTTCAGTTGGAATGGGCACGGTGTCCATCAACACGATTTCGCGCGCGCCGCAATCGCGCAGACGCTCGACGGCAGGGCCGGACAACAGCCCGTGCGTGGCCACCAATGTGACACTCTTCGCGCCGCCGTCGCGCAACGTGCGCACGGCCTCGCAAATGGTGCCAGCGGTGTCGATCATGTCGTCCACCACCACGCAGTCGCGGCCAGCCACTTCGCCGATGATGCCATGCGCCTCGGCATGGTTCGGGCGCGTGATGTCGCGGCTCTTGTGAATGAACGCGAGCGGCAACCCGCCGAGCTTGGCGGCCCACTGCTCGGACACCTTGATGCGCCCGGCGTCGGGAGACACGATGGTGGTGTTTTCCAGCGGCAAATGGCCGCGCACGTAATCGATGAGCACCGGCATGGCCGTCAGGTGGTCCACGGGCGCGTCGAAGAAACCCTGTTCCTGGGCGGCATGCAAATCAACCGTCATGATGCGGGTGGCGCCGGCCGCGCGGAACAGGTCATACACCAGCCGCGCGGTGATCGGCTCGCGCCCCTGATGCTTCTTGTCCTGACGCGAATAACCCATGAACGGCGCGACGATGGTGATGGTGCGTGCGGAGGCGCGCTTGAGCGCGTCCACCATGATCAGCTGTTCCATGATCCACTTATTGATGTCGCCCGAATGGCATTGCAACACGAACATGTCCGCGCCGCGCACTGGCTCCGTGTAGCGCACGTACATCTCGCCGTTCGCAAAATCGTAGGCGGTGGTTTCAAGCACCTTCGTGCCCAGGCAGTCGGCGATTTCCGTGGCCAGCTCGGGGTAGGAGCGTCCCGTGACCAGTGCCATGCGCTTATCCGGGGTGCCCTCAAGAATCGTTGACATATCCGCCTGTGCCGTCCTTCATCGTGTGCGAGCCGAGTGAGCCTTTTTCAGTGTACCCGTAGGCGGGCACTGCGTGTCGCTTCTTTTCCACTCACGCCTATATCGAATAGTAACGCTGCTAACATGCGACAATTCCGCTCGCTACGCTTGGGTGAGATAACAAGGGAAGGGCGAAGTGCGGTGAGGGTGCCTTGTTTTATAGTGGTAGGCGTACCTGAAAACAGAAAGCGGCGACAATATGGCGAATATTGGATTGATTATTGCTGGCGGCAAGGGAAACCGCATGAAGCAGGACATCCCCAAGCAATTTCTCAACGTGGAGGATAAGCCTGTCATTATTTACACTTGCGAGGCATTCCAGCGGCATCCGATGATCGATTCTATCGTGGTGGTGTGCATTGAGGGCTGGGAAACTGTGCTGCAAACATACGCCAACCAGTTTGGCATCGACAAGCTCAAGCAGGTCGTCACCGGCGCCAGCAGCGGGATGCTGTCAATTCGCTGCGGCATTGAAGCCATCGCTCAGTGGGCTAGGCCTGATGACATCGTGCTGGTCCACGACGCCATTCGACCGATGGTGAGTAACGAGATCATCACTGATTGCATTCGCACAACACAGTTGCATGGCTCGGCCATCACTTGCATTCCTTGCGCTGAAGCGCTGTTGCAAACTGAAGATGGCGCTTCTTCTGGCACAGTTGTCAACCGCAATGTCATTTTCCGCACTCAAACACCTCAGGGTTTTCCACTCTCAACGCTGGTTGATATGCACCAGCAGGCTCAGGAGCGCGGCATTACCGACACGGTGGCTTCGTGCACCTTAGCTGTTGAGTTGGGGCGTAAGGTACATTTTTCCAAAGGTTCTGAAAAGAACATCAAGCTCACCACTGTCGAGGATATCGATTTGTTCAAGTCGCTGCTGGAATCCAAGCGTTCAGCATGGCTGAAGGATTAAGCCGATGGCTGCCGATACCGCCGCTGACGCAACCACTGACGCGATCACTGACGAGCAGCTTGTCGTCCGAGGTCTTGCTGACATTAACTGGTGGGACGGCAAATCAGTGCTCGTCATTGGAGCGACTGGGCTGATTGGTTCTGCCACTGTTCGCGCACTCAACTATATTCGCCAAACCTACGGTCTTTCACTGTCTATTACAGCCGCTGGGCGCACACTCGAAAAACTAGAACAGCGATTCGGCAAGACCAGCGACATCACGTTCTGGTGTTGCGATGTGTCTGCATTCGACCAATTCCCAGAGCATTACGATGTGATTATCGACGCAGCCTCGTCAGCAGATCCGGCCTCATTTGCCAAATCGCCCGTCTCGGTGATGCAAGCCAACCTCACCGGCGTGAGTAATCTGTTGGAGCAACTTCGCAGGCAAGACAGCGGGATTCTCGTGTATATTTCCAGCGGCGAAGTGTACGGCTCGTTCACGCATGAATGTCTCATGACAGAGGAAATGTCCGGCTATATCGACCCGATGTCACCCCGATCCTGCTACCCCTCCTCAAAACGCGCGGCGGAAACCCTATGCGCCAGTTATTGCCAGCAATACGGGATCGACGTGCGCATCGCACGCCCAGCACACATCTTCGGCCCAGGTTTCAGCGAAACAGACAGTCGAGCAAGCGCCACGTTCTTCCGTGACGCCCTGCAAGGCAAAAACCTCGTGCTCACCAGCAGCGGCAAACAACATCGCACCTTTACCTACATCACCGACTGTGTTTCTGGACTGCTGTCAATCGCATCCAACGGCACCGCTGGGCAAGCCTACAACGTTTCCAACGAGAGCAACAACGTGGAATTCCGCCAGTTCGCCCAACACATCGCGAATTCTGCCGGCGTGCGTGCCATCTTCCCCGAAGAGGACCACCAACCAAGCAGCCCCAATCTCATCCGTGCTTCGTCTCTGTCTGACAAAAAACTGCGCTCACTGGGCTGGCAACCACAAGTCGATTTGACCTGCGGCATCGCCCGCACTATAGCGGCGCTTAGCGCGAAGAAATCTTACTTACCAACTGCCCAAGGCATGTATTTTTGAACAAATACATTTTCAACCCAGAGCAGTGCAAGGGCGAAGGCGGCAACGAGCAGTCCACCCCCCCCCCTGAATTGCGAACCCGCAGCCGGTCAAATCGAGGTGCAGCACTCGGAAAAAGAGCAGCTTGGCAACGTTCAGCGTCAGTGCATTCAATGCATAAAACACCAAACTGAACCGACCGATATACGCCAACCAGCCGCATCGGAAGATTGCAATACATAACAATGTAAAGGCAAACGCACCACTGACTGCTGCCAAAG
>CAVFKU010000084.1:3191-6741 GCA_963623245.1 Parabacteroides merdae | reverse complement strand
CACCTTGACTATGGCCATTAGTGAAATCGGCCCCGATTGGAACGCACTGTCTGTTAACGGCAACACCGTGTATATGTCCACGCTGTGGCGTTACTACATGCCGATGATTTGGGATTATTCCGCTGACGGTTCCACTGCTGAGCCGAACAAGAACTACGTCACCAAGGTTGAAGAGACTTCTAAGGATCCAGAAGTCATCACCTTCACCATTAACGAGGACGCTGCTTGGAACAACGGCACCCCGATCACTTGGAAGGACTTCTACGCCACGTGGAAGGTTTCTAATGGCGAGTCTGAGGACTACACGCCGGCCATCACCACTGGCTACGATCAGATTGAGTCTGTCGAAGCAGGCAAGAACGATAAAGAGGTCGTGGTGACCTTCAAGACCAAGTACTATCCGTACCAGTCCGTGTTCCAGCTGCTGTATCCGGCCGCAGCATACGACGAAAACGATACGGCCACGTCCGCTGACACCTTCACGAGCGGTTGGTCCAAGAACCCGCATTGCGACGAATGGGGTGCAGGTCCTTACGTCGTTGATTCCTTCGACGACACTCAGGTGACCTTCAAGCCGAATTCGAAGTGGTGGGGCGATAAGCCGCTGCTGGATTCTGTGACCTACAAGCAGATGGAAGCTTCCGCGTCCATTAACGCATTCAAGAATGGTGAGATTGACGGCACTGGCGTGAGCACTTCCGATCGTCTGGCCACCGCCAAGACTGTCAAGGATGCCTATCTGCGTCGTTCCTATGATTCCGGCGTCTACACTCTGACCATCAATGCCAAGTCCGAGAACACTTCCGACGTGAACTTGCGCAAGGCGTTCGTCCAGTCTGTTGACCGTTCCCAGCTGCAGAAGATTAGCTTCCAGGGCATGGATTGGTCTGAGGAGATTCCAGGTTCGGTGATTCTGCCGCAGTTCCAGGACGGCTATGAGGACAACATGCCGTCAGACTCCGCGTATTCTACTGAGAATGCGAAGAAGACCTTGGAGAAGGCTGGCTACACGGAAGGTAGCGATGGTTATTATGCGAAGGACGGCAAGACTGCCGAACTGACCTACACCACGTTCTCCGATGCTGCCTCTGTTAAGGCTCAGGCTCAGGCTGTTCAGAAGATGGCCAAGGCTGCTGGCATCAAGGTCAATATCGACATCAAGGCTTCCAGCGAGTTCTCCTCGACGGTGACCTCGGGCAACTGGGACATGATTGGTCTTGGCTGGTCTGCTACCGATCCGTTTGGCTACTCCAGCTCCGCCTACCAGCTCTACGGTTCCGATTCCGATTCCAACTTCGGCTATATCGGTTCCAAGGAGATTGACGAGATGCTCGCAGAGGTTACTTCCACTGAGGATGCTACTGACGCTATCGCCCTGTTCAACAAGGCTGAGAAGAAGTACATGGAGAACTACGCGCAGATCCCGTTCAAGAACGGCTTCATTGCGTTCGCTTGCAAGAAGGGTCTGGCTAACTATGGTCCTGCCGGATATGCTTCTGTGCTGTCCACTGGTGTGCCGAACCACACCGAGAACATCGGCTGGGAGAAGTAATTCTCCTTGCTGTAAGTTCTTAAGAACTTAGGTTCTACAACTAGGCAATCTCCGAATCTGCTGTATTAGGTTCGGAGATTGTCGTATATTTGCCCATTACCTACATGCGTTGCGTTGCAAAGTAAGTAATGCAACATCGTGTGCGTTGATTGCTGTCCAGTACAATGTTTTGGCCTATAACCCTATAACCCTATAGCCCTATAACCCAATGTTTTGATAGGGGCGTTGCTTGCATTCCTTAGGACAGGCTAGTGTTGAGTAACTATGAGCATTACCATCACCACATCAAACGTCAACGGCATTCGTGCAGCCAAGCGCAAAGGTATTGAATCATGGGTTGGCGAGCGTGTACCAAATGTTTGGTGTATGCAAGAGGTGCGTGCTCCGCAAGAAGAAATTGACCCAATTTTTGACGAGTTTGCTTTTGAATATGCTGCCGCTGGTGCCATTGCAGATCAGGGTGAACTCACTCGCGTCAACGAGGTGTGCCGCGTGAAAGGACGTGCTGGTGTTGGCTTGCTTACCACTCTTGAAGTAGTAGACAAGCGTTACGGCCTGCCTGGGCTTGTCGAAGACGTGGATTCTGGCCGATGGATTGAAGCAGATGTTGTCACGCCGTCTGGCAACGAGGTGACAGTGGCGTGCGTGTATGTGCAAGCCGGCAACGCTGACGACCCCGTGAAAATGGGGCAAAAATACCGTTTTTTAGACGCTATGCTTGCCCGCTTGGGGCAATTGCGCGATGAGGCGGCAGGCGGTGGTAAGCAAGCTGTGTTGTGCGGTGATTTCAATATTGCGCATACGCCGCTCGATATTAAGAATGCGAAGTCGAATGAAACGCACGCGGGCTTTTTACCCCAAGAACGCAGTTATGTCGACAAGTGGTTGGGGGAGTATCAGTTTGTGGATGTGATGCGCCAACTTGCTGGCGATGTACAAGGGCCATACACTTGGTGGAGTCAGCGTGGGCGGGCATTTGACAATAATGTCGGCTGGCGTCTTGACTATCAGTTTGCCACGCCTGATTTGGCAAAAACAGCGCAAAACTTCAGTGTTGACCGTGCTTCGTCGTATGACACGCGATGGTCTGATCATGCCCCTGTGAGCATCACGTATAACATATAAGCGTGAAGCAGTATGAGGATTGAAGAAAGATATTTGTCAGTTTACGTATGGCATTCACATATTCAAGTGCTAGGCTAGTCAGGATTGTGACCACACGACAAAACAATAAACGAGGAACCAATGGGACTATTCGGATTCGGTAAGAAAAAGCGTAATGCTGAGAAGAACCAAGACGTGGAAGCGGTGGATGAAGATGTGCTTGCCGCTGATGCTGCCAGTGAAGCAGCGAATGAAGTTGTGGGGGAAGGCTCTGGCGATTCTGTAGATAGTGTCGGTGCGCCAGAGGATGGAACCGCAGAGCAAGACGTGGTTGCAGCGATGTCGCAAACATCCAATGAGTACGAATCCAATGAGTACGAGGGGCGCGGTGAGGTGCGAGGGCCTTGGGATGTGGACGATGAGGACGTGCCCGATTATGACGAATACCTTGACTTGGGCGCCTACTATCTGCCGTTCTTAAAGCAGATTGAACTGAGGATTAAAGCGAACCGTTCCACGGGAGCTGTGCTTGGCGCCACCGTAACCTATAAGAACTCCAGTCTTGAAGTTGAGGCGTATGCGGCGCCCAAAACCTTAGGCCTTTGGGAAGATCTGCGCGAAGACCTTCTTGAGTCCAACGCTAAAGCCAAGGCTGTCAACGGTGTGTTCGGTACAGAAATCAGCTTGCCTGTTTCAGTCAAAGGCGGCAAGGCTGTGACCACACGCATTGTTGGTGTGGATGGTCCGCGTTGGATGTTGCGCGGCATCTTCTCTGGCACAGCTGCTACTGATTCACATGCCCAAGAAACACAGGTGCTGAATCGTTTCTTCGCTGACATCGTAGTGGAACGCGGCGAAGAGCCGCTTGCCCCGCGAGATCTCATTCCTATGCAT
>CAVFKU010000084.1:0-3141 GCA_963623245.1 Parabacteroides merdae | reverse complement strand
CCTATGCATGAGCCCGTCACTCCGGCTGAGCGTAAAGCTGCTGCCGGTGAGGATGGTGAGATTGTTGAAGGTGTGCAAGAGGCTGCAGACTTGCCCACACGTCCTGACGGCCCATTGTCGAAAGATCAGCAGACGCAGGTGAAGACCACGCTGTCGCGCGGGCCGATGTTCTCTGAAGTGCGCTGATTTATGGGAGGCGTTGAACGGCGAACTGGTTTAGGGGCGCTTGCCTCAGCTGGTTCAGGCGACGATTTTTCCGTCATTGATGCCATCGGTGGGCCTCGCGGCGTTGTTGAATCGATGGTGCCAGGCGTGGTGTTCGTGGCGCTGTTTGTGGCCACATCGAACCTCAACCTCACTATCGGCGTGTCGGCCGCGTTGGCCGCTGTGCAGGTGATTGTTCGTCTTATTCAGCGGCAGTCCGTCATGGGGGCGCTCAGCGGTTTGTTTGCAGTTGGCATCTGCCTGATTTGGGCATGGCGCACGCATCAGGCGCGCGACTACTATATGTTCGGCTTCATCACCAATGCGGTATATGCGGTGCTGCTGGCTGTTTCCCTGCTCGTGCGCATCCCCGCGTTGGGAGCGATTATTGAGTTCATTCGCCAGATGCCTTCCGAGCGTTTCAAGGCCTGGCTTGACGATTGGATGGGCGATGCAGCTTTGAAAAAGGCCTATACCATCATCACATGGTTGTGGCTGGGGCTGTTTTTGTTGCGTCTCGCTGTGCAGGTGCCGTTGTATGTGACGAATCATGTGGGTTTGCTCGGCGTGAGCCGGTTGCTGATGGGATTGCCGTTCTGGGCATTAGCTATTTGGGTGAGTTATCTGGTGGTTGCTACGCCGATGCATCGGCATAATGTGCGCGTTTGCGCCGCTGACGGTGACAAAGCCGATAGTGTAAACGACGCAGGGGAGTGAGGCTTGAAGGTTTATGCAAGCTGAGGTTCGTATCGAACGTTACGCCGATCAGGGGCGTTGTGTGGCTCATATCGACGGGCGCGTGGTGTTCGTGCGTTTTGCTCTGCCGGGCGAATTGGTGCGTATTGTTTTGGATGAACCTCACGACCGCGACGAACGCTTCTGGACAGGCGAAGTTGTTGAAGTGCTCGAACCAAGCGAAGATCGTGTTGATCCGGCATGGCCTTTGGCAGGTCCGCTGGCATTCGGCGGAGGTGTTGGCGGAGCAGATTTGGTGCATGTCTCGCTGTCGGGGCAAATCAAATGGAAAGCTGTCACCGTCAGCGAACAGATGAGCCGCCTTGGTCACGTGGATGTGACAGTGCCGGTCGAGCGAATGCCTTGCGACGAGGCTTGTAATGGTTTTAACTGGCGAACTCGCATTGAGATGATTGCCGACGAGGAGGGTCGTCCCTCGATGCGTCGTCGCGGCACGCACGTGCGCGTGCCAATCGACACCATGCCGCTTGCCACGCGTACTCTGCTGGATGTGGCCGACATGAGCAATGTGTGGCGCGGTGGTTTTGAGCGCGGCTCGCAAATTCGCCTGTCTGTTCCCGAACCCCGCCACGCCTCTTCTCTTGTTGCTTCAAGTGACGTATCTGCTTCTGGTCTCACGAGCGAAGCGCAGTCGAGAGATTTTAACAACTACGCTATTCTTGTCAACGGCGAGATAATCGCTGGTTCGCGTCAACTTACAGAACAAGTTACAGTTGCCGACCGCGAATTTACATACACAGTTGATGCCAATGGTTTCTGGCAAATGCATCGTGAAGCTCCCGTCGTGCTTGCCAACCATATAATCAACTTGGTGCGCGATGAACTGCAAGGCGCTGTCTCGGCTGTGATTTGGGATCTGTATTCTGGCTCCGGCTTATTTACCTTGCCATTGGCCGCGCTTAGCTCTAATCGCACACACATGTTAAGCGTGGAAGGTGGCAGTGCTGCAGTCAAAAATCAGCAGCGTAATCTTCGTTCGCTAGGGCTGACCGATGTAGATGTGCGCTGCTCGGATGTTGCTCGCGCTTTAGCTCGCGTTCCTGCGCATCTGTCGCGCCCTGACGTGGTGGTGCTCGATCCGCCCCGTGCTGGCGCACATGCCAAAGTTTGCCGGCAAATCGCCGCTGCAAACCCCAGGGCAATTATTTATATTGCCTGTGATCCGGCTAGTCTGGCTCGCGATACTGCCACTCTTGCCGAGCTTGGATACACGCTGGCTGACATCCGCGCCTACGATATCTACCCAATGACCCACCATGTTGAAACCGTGGCGTTGTTCCATCGTGCTCAGTCGCTGCAATAGGGGGTGATAATGCTAGGGACGCGACGTGACATGTATACAGCATTCAGAGTGTTCAGTGCTGTGGTGCTGGCTGCGCTCATATTGGCTTTATCGGGATGTAATCCGCCTGGCGCGGCAGTGGGGGACACTCATTCCAGTCAGTCATCTGTTACTTCAAGCGGCGTGCAGCGTGCTGATGTATCAATAGGTTTGATTGGTTCGTCTGATATTGATACTGACAGACTGCTGCTTGATGCGTATGCAGATAGTTCTCTTAAAGCTTCGTATGTTTCAACGCGAGAGGTTCAACACCCTGCTCAAACCGCTCAACAAGGTGTAAAAGATATGGTTGGTCGCGCGGTGAATCTTATTGTTATTGTTGGCCTGGATGTTACTGGCAGTAAACAGGGTTGGAATGAAGCGCTCCAAAGCGCTAGAGATGGCGGCATTCCGGTTGTCCTAGTTGCCCCGAGTAGCCCGCCATCAGATGAACGTCTTTACGCTGCAACGTTCGTTATCGATAATAGTTCTGCCGATTGCCTCAATCTCGATACAGCCAGCATGAGCATTATCAATGATGAGCCACATAAGAGGCATATTGCAGTCAAAATCAGTTCAAGTTGAGGATACAGATAGTAGAACTGCTCTATCTACAACTGCTCTATCTGCGACTAGAGCAAGTGCGTTGATGATAGAAGAAGTGTGAAAAGTTCAAGTGAAGGGGCTAGGGTTGGCAAGTATGAGTGCAACTGTATCTATGCCCGAAACAGTCGAACAGGGGCTGGACGCCGTCCAAGTCGACGAACGGGTGGAAAGTGGGCGGGTGAACCGTTCACAAACTTCCACATCGCGCTCAATTAGAGACATCGTTCGCGCAAATGTCTTCACCCTTTTCAACG
>CAVFKU010000083.1:0-6761 GCA_963623245.1 Parabacteroides merdae | reverse complement strand
GTGGAAGAATGTGAGTATCGTTCATTCGGTCACATTCGCAACTGATAACCACGGTATCTCTTCACGTTTCACCCGCTACGTCAAGGTCTCGCCCGATGAGCTTGTCAGATTCGGGCGAGACCTTTATATTTGCGCAAGTAGTCATGAAGCTGACATAGTTTATTAGCTTCTTAAGCTGTGACTATTTTTGTTTGTAGCGGTTTAGCTGCTCGTCAAGTCGCGTATTGGCCTTTTTAGATTGAATGAGTACTACAGTGCAGGCAAACAGAAGTGCGAGAACGCAGATGACGGTGAATGTAACGAATCCATTCATGGGACACCATCCACTCCCAAAAACCCATGTGGTGATGATTGTGTAGCCTGCGACTGAGAATGCTAGGCAGCGCACGGGAAGACTGGCTGTTTTAACTAATGCCTCGGAGAAACAGACAAATCCGCAGATACTCATGCACAGGCATATGCCTAAGCTGACCCAAATAGCGCTGGCAACGCTGAGAGCGCTTACTAGACCTTTGCTCTGCCAGATAGGTATAAGCCAGAAAACTGACCAGCAAAGGATGCAAACGGTGAAACTAGTCGTCGTGGCTTTAAGGATGCTCAAAGTCGCATTACCTACTTTGATTTTTTCGCTTTTCATGAAGATTCCTTTCAGATGCATTATTTGTGAGGCGCAGTGGGACTGTCGACTGTTTTCGATATTCAAAGGTTAAGGAGCTGTTTTATTCGCGGGGCGTACGCCCGGGATATTACCACTCGTTCACCATTGGAGAGTGCAGCCAGCAATCTTCCGCCTATTTCTGACCGAAGGCTGTTGACTTCTTTCATGTTGATGATGACTGACTTTCCGGCTCTGACAAACCCGTAGCGCACGAGTCTGTCTTCTATCTCATAGAGCCGCATCGGGGTTTCGAATACTTCTTCTGTGGTGTAGAAGAATGTCTTCTTATCCACTGACTCGAAGTAGAGTACCTTTGTCGCAGGTACTATGTGGGTAGTCCCATTGGAAACCCCAGTGAGCTTAAGGTCGTGTAACCTCAATCGCGATATGATGCCGACCACCTCGTCGCTTAAACGCGGCGCACGAACACTCACTTCAACATCTTCGAGCGATGTATCTTCTTCAAAAACTACTTTCATGTGTGTTCCTTTCGTTATGCCGGCAATGAGAAAGCTTATCAGGCAGACTAAGTCTGGTTTTTGCCGTAATGCTGAGTTGCGCCGGCAAGATACCAAGATTCATAAATAGAGGACTAGTAGGTCAAACATACGGCGGGATCTTGCATCAAACGCTCTGTGGGAATGCTCTAGTTGTCATGTGATGCGCAACGCGAAATGAGGCGGTGGTTGATGGGCTCTATTGGGGTTATTGCCCTCTATAACATGCTTATTGAGATACGGCGCTCTGTGTATCAGGACAATAACTCGTACATCGTGGGCAAGTCCAGCGCAAGGCCGACCGGCGGCGAGTTGTGCCGCGTAAGCCGTGTCGTTTGTTGCGTGACCGGCTGTGATTGCGTGTCTGGGTGTTTGGGCTGTGGCCGGTCGGCGCGGGTCGTTACACTTGGGTCTTGTCACCAATGGCCACAACACATGGGAGATACGGTGAGCGCAATCCTCGAAGGAAAGCCCGACAAGAACCTCATTCTCGTCACGGGAAGGGTTCATCCGAAACTCGCCCGCCAGGTGGCGGATCAACTTGGCATCGAGGTGCTCGAAACCACGGCATACGACTTTGCTAACGGTGAGATGTACGTGCGTTACACCGAATCCGTGCGCGGTGCCGACGTGTTTGTGTTGCAAAGCCATTACATGCCCATCAACAAGGCGATTATGGAACAGCTCATCATGATTGATGCGCTCAAGCGTGCCTCCGCGCGTTCCATCACAGCCGTGTGTCCGTTGGTGGGATATTCGCGTCAGGACAAGAAACATCGTGGGCGCGAACCCATTTCCTGCCGTCTGATTTTCGATCTGCTGAAAACCGCCGGTGCCGACCGCATCATGTCCGTCGACCTACATGCCTCCCAGTCGCAAGGCTTCTTCGACGGCCCAGTTGATCATCTAATCGCCATGCCGGTGCTTGTCGATTACATTCGCGACCGTTTCCAAGGTCGGCTTGACAATGTCGCCGTTGTCTCGCCTGACGCGGGGCGTATTCGCGTGGCCGAACAGTGGGCGCAACGCCTCGGTGGTGGGCCGCTTGCCTTCGTGCACAAGACGCGCGACATCACTCGGCCCAATCAGGCCGTTGCTAATCGTGTGGTTGGTGAAGTGGTTGACAAGGATTGCGTGCTTGTTGACGATTTGATTGACACGGCTGGCACTATTGCTGGAGCGTGTCAGGTGTTGCAAGATGCTGGAGCCAAGTCGGTTACGGTGGTGGCCACGCATGGCGTGCTCTCAGGGCCTGCCATTGAGCGGCTTAAAAGCTCGGGGGCGCGAGAGGTCGTGCTTACCGACACTGTGCCGATTCCCGATGACAAACGCTGGGATGGGCTCACGGTGCTTTCCATCGCGCCATTGCTGGCCAGCGCCATCCGCGCGGTGTTTGAGGACGGTTCTGTGGCGGAACTGTTCGACACCTACCCGGAGCATCATGGCCAGGGCTTCCTATTTGCTTAGCGACTTGCCTGAAATTTGCGTCAAAGCTCGCCTATAGGTGGTACCTGTGGTATAAATAAATACTTGGTGGGTCACGACCTGCCGATTCCCCCATGGTGTAATGGCAGCACACGGGTCTTTGGAACCCTTTGTCTTGGTTCGAGTCCAGGTGGGGGAGCAACCTACGGCCATCCGACAGTCTTGCTGAACGGATGGCTGTTTGTTTTCTGGGCGCGTTTCGACACGCCGCGATATAGACGGGAGTTATGAGAACATGGCATTGTCTGCAGCAATCATTCTCGCCGCGGGTGAAGGCACCCGTATGCGTTCAAGCAAACCAAAAGTGTTGCATATGTTCGCGGGCAAGACCTTTCTTAACCGTGTGATGAACTCCGTTGCAGCTCTTGCCCCAGAGACTCTCGCTGTGGTGGTGCACTATCAGGCCGAGCGAGTGGCCGAAGCTGCGCGTTCCTATAACGAAGGCGTTACCATCGTCGAACAGGACGACAAACCAGGCACCGGCCGTGCCGTGCAATGCGCCATGAACCAGCTTGGGAGTGCCGGCGAACTCACCGGCTCGGTGCTGATCGCAGCTTCAGACATGCCGTTGCTTGATGCCGGCACGCTCGGTGCATTGCTTGATTTCCATGAACGCAGCGGAAATGGTGCCACGGTGTTGACCACTGTGCTTGACGACCCGACCGGCTACGGGCGCATTATTCGAGATCGCGACGGCCATGTGCTGCGTATCGTGGAACAAAAGGATGCTAATAGCAGTGAGCTGGCCGTGCGCGAGGTGAACACCTCTGTGTATGTGTTCGATGCTGCTGTGCTCACCAAGGCGATTGCGGGCCTGAAGGCGGATAACGCCCAAGGTGAATTCTATCTGACCGACGCGCTGGAGACAGCCAAAGTAAACAGTGCCGTGGGTGCGTTCGCCGCGCCTGACCCGTTGAGTGTCGAAGGCGTAAATGACCGCGTGCAGCTGGCAGAACTGGCCAAGGCACACAACCTGCGCGTGTGCGAGCGCTGGATGCGAGAAGGGGTGACGATTCTCGACCCAGCGACCACATGGATTGAAGACGAGGTCAGCATCGCCCGCGATGCCATTATTTTGCCCGGCTGCTTCCTTCAGGGGCATACGATGATTGGCGAGGAGGCCGTCGTGGGGCCTTATAGTACGCTGATCGACGCCACCGTGGATGCGCAGGCAGTTGTGGAACGTTCGCGCGTGCAGGAATCACACATCGGCCGCGCTGCGAACATTGGCCCGTGGACGTATTTGCGTTCTGGCAGCGAGCTCGGCGAGAAATCGAAAGCCGGCGCATTCGTGGAAATGAAGAAGGCGCATATCGGCAACGGCACCAAAGTGCCGCACTTAAGCTATGTGGGTGACGCCCAAGTGGGTGAGAACACCAACATCGGTGGTGGTTGCATCACCGCCAACTATGACGGCATGCACAAGAATCGCACCACAATCGGTTCAGGTGCGCACGTGGGAGCGGGCAACATGCTTGTAGCGCCCGTCAAGCTGGGGGACAATGTGACCACCGGTGCGGGCTCCGTGGTGCGCCATGATGTGCCAAGCGATGCCATGGTGTATTCGGAAAATGCGCAGCATGTCGTC
This sequence comes from Parabacteroides merdae, assembly GCA_963623245.1. Taxonomy (GTDB): domain Bacteria; phylum Actinomycetota; class Actinomycetes; order Actinomycetales; family Bifidobacteriaceae; genus Bifidobacterium. The sequence goes on along the minus strand of CAVFKU010000083.1, from coordinate 2,533 downwards.
GAAGACTGGAAGCCCGCTTGGGAACGCTGAAAGGATAGTGAGAATACTATGCCAGCACTGCAATCATCCATCGACGACATTCTTGTCGCCGCGGCGGCGGCTGACCGCGTGAAAGCCACCGATATCGTTGCCTTTGACGTGACTGAACCACTCGGCATCACGGACATCATGATGATCGCCACCGCCTCCAACGAGCGACAGGTGCTCGCAGTGGCTGAGGAAATCGAGCGCGACCTGTATACAAAATGCTCCAAACGCCAACCGCGCGAACGCGAGGGTTTGACCGAGGGGCAATGGGTGTTGCTCGACTACGGCGATTACGTGATCCATGTCATGCACGTCGAATCACGCGAGTTCTATGGCCTCGAACGGCTGTGGCGCGACTGCCCGCAGATTGACTTGAAACTTGAGCACCCCCAAAGTGCTTAGAAAGGCTGGGGAATCATGGCCGAACACGTCCGTTCCATTATTCTGGTGCGTCATGGTCGCACCGCCTACAATGCGGCGCATCGTTTGCAAGGGCAGGTCGATATTCCCCTTGACGCCGTGGGGCGTTGGCAGGCGCGTCAGACTGCGGTGGCACTAAAGGAGCTGTATGTGGATCAGCGGCCGCAGGTGAGCAATAGGCTCATCGTCTGTTCCGATCTGGTGCGTGCGCGTGCTACAGCTCAGGCTTTTGCTGATGTGCTTGGTGAGGCGGGCATTGATGTTGCTGTGCAGAGCGACGAGCGCGTGCGTGAACGCAGTTTTGGCGATTGGGACGGGTGTGCTGTCAGTGATTTGCAAGAGCGCTACCCCGAGGATTACCTTCTGTGGGCAGAGCATAGGGGCGGCGAGATGAAATACGGCGCGGAACCCAAGGCGGCAGTGGGGCGTCGCGGCGTCGAAGCGGTGCTAGACTGGGCTTCGCGCGGGGGAGACGACACGGACTTGTTTATGTTCTCGCATGGCGCGTGGATTTCGCAGACGTTGCAGACGCTGCTGGGGCTTGAGCAGGTCGATCCAACATTCGCAAGTATGCTGTCGATGCGCAACGCGCACTGGGTTCGCTTGGTGCCGATGGATTTCACTGATGGCACCGTGCGCTGGCGTCTGATGGACTACAATCACGGCCCTGCCATAGCCGACACGCAGGAGTGGGAGCGCGAGCGTTGAGCATGGTGTCACACACGACACGAGACGTGAGACGTTCAACGCGCAATGGGCAACAGTCAGGCGCGACACGCCACATTTGCCGAATCGGGATTTCCGTCGTAATGTAGACAAGGCTTGAAACAAGCCAATAATTTCACACGGGGCTATGGCGCAGCTGGTAGCGCATCTCCATGGCATGGAGAGGGTCAGGGGTTCGAATCCCCTTAGCTCCACCGCTAGGGCTTTTCGTGTTTGAAAGCCCTTTTTTATAACGCGACTCATCACTTACGCGGTATGCGCGCTAAAACTCTAGAACTCTAAAATCCCAAAATCCTAAAACCTTAAAACCCGTAAAATGCTAGCGTTTTGCGGGCTTAGCACATTTCTTCCGCATGTGTCTTTCTGCTAATGTCACAAGATTTTTTAAACTACGGCTTACAGCCTTCACTTGAAATGGCAGTGAACGAGAGCGATGCTTGAGATGACGAAAGGGTGGGGTTATTTGCGCAGTGTGGTGCGCAGAGACTTCAGGAAGCAGAGCAGGGCGTAGAAGGTCTTTTTGACAGGCACATCACGTGCTGGCGCAACCGGCGTGACCTCTTGGGTGAACTTGGTTTTAAACTCATTGAGCCCCTTTAGTGAAGGTGCAAAATCAGAGCCAATGCCCATCAGATCATATGCAGTGATGCCCTGCGAACCCAAGATGCAGCATTCACAGTACAGCAACTTATCAGTGACGTGCATGCGCATCACTTCGTTGCGCATACCGGCATAATAGCGCACAGCGTGCGTGTGATTCACGGTGACAATCGACCAGGCGACCACACGATTGTCGATACGCGCGGCGAAGACACGGCAGTGCTCAACGCCGAGCGAGCGAATCATGTCGGCATAGTCTGACATAGGCGCAGGGGTGAAACCGTCACGCTTGCCGGTTTCTACCATTACATCGTAGTATTCGGAAAAATCAGCCAGTGCAGCCGAGGTTTCGTCAGCAATTTCAGCTGGACATTCACGCAAGGATTTGCGCACGTCTCGCCGACCGCGGCTTTTCATGCGGCCTAGAATTGCTTCGTCACCACCGGTCACGTCTATAACAACAGTCATATCGTAGGGCACAGTGGACAGCACTGGTTTTGTGTCGGCATCACTCCACGCATCCATACGTAGGAATGCCACATTCTTGTCGTGTTTGCAAACTTCGCGTACCAGCGCACGCATGACTTCCTGCTCAAGCTGCTCGTCGGGTTTAGTAAACCAAGTGGGCCCGTGCACAGAGCGTAAGTAATGGTAGCCGTGCGTTTGAAAATCAGTGAAGGAAATGACGGCAATGAGCTTGCCGTCGGCATTCACGAGGAAACCGCCCCACGGAGTTCTGCCTTCAATGGTGGCTTGATAG
>CAVFKU010000082.1:3843-6786 GCA_963623245.1 Parabacteroides merdae | reverse complement strand
CAAAGCGCCCCATTTGATAGCCACGCTGGCCAGGTTTGTAGTCAGCGGCGTAGGCGGCAAGCTGAGTTTTCCAGCTGATGAGCTGGTTCTTGTAATCGGAAATACGCGCGAGGATGGAGCGCGGCGGGTAGCGCTTGACATCGATATTCAGTTCAGTGGCGATGATCTTGACCAGCCGCTCACAATCAGCGGAATCATAGATCGAAAAACCTGATTTCAGGCCAATTTCCTTGCCGTCGCGCCGCAATATCCGCACGCACGCGGAATGGAAGGTTGACACCCACATGCGTCGCGCCACTGGACCGATCAGTAAGGCAAGGCGTTCGCGCATTTCTGCGGCAGCCTTGTTAGTGAACGTGATGGCAAGAATCTGGCTAGGCCAAGCTCCAAATTGGCTCAAAATCCATGCGATACGACGAGTGAGTACGCGCGTTTTGCCAGAACCGGCACCAGCGCCGATTAGCAGAGCAGAACCTTGGTATTGCACCGCTTGTGCCTGCTGTGGGTTCAGGTCATCCACCAGCTCCTCGGCAGTACGTGCGATTAGCTCAGGTTCATCTTCCACTCGTGTGCCCTTTCCATCTCAAACACGTTTCGCGTATTCCTTTACTGCCACATCGCTACTACTGCAGCACCACTGTCATTTCAAGACCGGCAGCTTCCTCTATTATTTCGAGAAAAGCAGCGTGATTGCATAGTCGAGAAATTTTGCTGATGACAGCACACTCATCTCAGATTATTCGTAATCGGGAATCCATCCTTCACGATGCATCTGCAGGCGCTTGTCTAACAGCCCTTTAAGCTCTTCAATGTCGCGGCGTTCCAACAGCATGTCCCAATGCGTGCGCGCAGGACGGCCGTTTTCGTCGCCTTCGGTGTTCTCACCTTCGAGGCGTGCGATGGAACCGCAATGACATTCCCATTCATTCGGAGTTTCAGCACCTTCCGCGAATGGCAGAATGATGCGATGTTCGTTCGGGCACACATACGCGACATCATAACGGGCAGCAAAATCGACATTTTCGTCAGATTCGAGCGATTTTGCACCGATGCTCATACCTCTAAGGCTACGTTCTGCCATGGTGATACTTCCTCCTTATTTGCCTGTACCACACTACGAAACAGTTCGGACGAGAAGGTTATTCCCAGTTGATATCAATCAACGCCGCAGTAGGCGACCACGCCTCGATTCACCAAGTCGACCGCTTGCCGCGCACGCTGCGCCAACGAATCGGCACCCTGCCCCAAACACGACTGAGCCGCGGCGATTTGCTGCAACACATCCGACAGCCGCTTCGCGTTGCGCACGAAATCTCCGCCGGTCAGTTCCGTGCCGCGCAGCACATCGGCCAGCGGCATGCCGTCTGCCCATTCATACATGATGTCCAGCATTCCAAATTCGATGTCAGGCAAGGCATTCAGCCCACGGTCTTCACACAGGGCACCCACCTCGTCATGAATAGCGTTCAATTCGCGGGCAGCGACGGCGATTGGACCGTGGGTTGACCCCGGATAATAGCGCGGCTTTCCCCCACTGCCACGCCTCGGCTCATACACCAACGACGAGAGCACAGCAGCCAGCCCTGCCGGTGGCAACATATCGAATGTTCCGGTCAGAATCGCTTCAGCGAGCACGACATCCTGTTCGCTATACAACCTGCGCAACAGTTGCCCGCGATCACTTAAGGTGTAATCGCGCCCCCTACCCTCGCTTTCTAGGTATCCCAATTCCAGCAGCACATCACAGATGCGGCCGAATTGCCTGGACACCGAGCCAGTGCGTGAATCGTAACGGTTGCGCACGCGGGCGAGCTCGCGCATCTCCCGCACCCAGCGGTGCCCCCATTTGAGATGCTGTTGCACATCTGGGCACTGCCTGCATGGGTGCTTCTGTTCGGCGGCGCGCAATGCGCGGATTTTGTCATTCAATGCTCGAAACGCCTCACTGCGCGCCTGATCAGTGCGAAATACCTGACGTTTGAGCCGGTTGCGCTCGGTTTTTTCGGCGTCACTCAACTGCATGCGAATACTCATAAGTTCAGTGAAGTCGCCGTGCTCACATGCGAACGCTTGCTCATATCCCGCTATCGCCTTTTCGAGCGAGGATATTTGCGCTTCCAGCTGCCAAGCGGAGGCGTTGGCCTCCCATTGCGCGAAGGAATGATCCAACGTGACGCGCGAGGTCTCGTAATCGCTGGCATTGAGCAGGTTTACAGCCATATTGAATGTCGGTGCAAAGCTCGAATGCAACGGATAGACGCGCTTGCTGGACAGCGCCGCCGCGGCGGCCGGAACAAACCCACGATGATCGACCACCACCGCGTGACCGATGGTGTCGATGCCACGTCTGCCGGCACGCCCCGTCAGCTGCGTGAACTCCCCCGGTGTGAGCGGCACATGGCCGGTGCCGTCGAACTTTTCCAGCTTCTCGACCACCACGCAACGTGCGGGCATATTGATGCCCAACGCGAGCGTCTCCGTGGCGAACACCACCTTCACCAGACCCTCTTCAAACAGCCGCTCTACGATCTGGCGGAACAGCGCGACCATGCCCGCGTGATGCGAGGCGAGTCCCTGTTCAAGAGCGAAACGGAACTGTGAGAAGCCCAGCGCTTTAAGATCCGCTTGGTTCAGCTGTCCTGCCACCATCTCGTCGACGATGCGGCGGATGTGTTTCGCCTCATCCTCAGAAGTAAGTTCAAGCCCTGCATTGAGGCACTGTTCGACGGCCTGGTCGCAACCGGTGCGGGAGAAGATGAAATAGATGCCAGGCAGCATGTCGAGGTAGGCGAGTTCATCGACTACGGCCCAGCGTCGCGGGGTGTACCGCTGTGGTTTGCGCGCCGCCGCTGAACCACGTTTCAGGTTGCCGTGCTTGCGTTTATCGTACCGTTGCTTAGCTTGCCGTTGCCCACCCTGCCTACGTGCAGCCTGATGGTCAAG
>CAVFKU010000082.1:2531-3833 GCA_963623245.1 Parabacteroides merdae | reverse complement strand
CGCTTTGTCTTGCCTCGCTTGTGTTTGCCTTGCCCTTGCTTGCTCTGCCCCCGTGCGGCCTGATGGTCAAGCTGGCTCAAACGGCTGGCCAGTTCGGCGTTCACGGTGGTATTTTGCCGCCCGTCACCATCACGTCGATACAAATCAATCAGCTCAGGTTCGGTGTTCTCGTCCTGCTGCACCAGTACATGCTGTTCCAATGGCACAGGCCGCTGTTCGGACATGATCAATGCCGTGTCACCGCGCACCGATGCAATCCATTTGCCGAAATCCTCCACGTTCGACACCGTGGCAGACAGCGCCACGATGCGCACACGCTGTGGCAGATGGATGATGACTTCCTCCCACACAGGGCCGCGAAATCGGTCGGCGAGATAATGCACCTCATCGAGGATGACATAACGCAACGCATCCAGCGTGGTGGAATGCTCGTACAGCATGTTGCGCAATACTTCGGTGGTCATCACAACGATATCGGCTTCGGAGTTGATCGAGATGTCCCCGGTGAGCAGCCCCACCTTTTCACTGCCGTATCTGTCCACCAAATCATGGTATTTCTGGTTGCTCAGGGCTTTGATGGGTGTGGTATAGAAGGCCTTGACGTTGTGCTCTTGGGCAAGATAGACCGCGAAGTCGGCGACGACCGTTTTACCGGCTCCCGTGGGCGCAGCAACCAGCACATTGCGCCCGTTCTCCAACGCCTCAGTGGCTTCGGCTTGGAAATCGTCCAACTCAAAAGGCAAGGCATCCGCAAAACGCGTGGCAATGGAATCTGTCATTTCAAGCGAAGTAAACGTAGTGAGCGAAGTCGAGAAATCTTGAGTAGCAGCTTTCTGTTGCCGTTGCTTCTTACGAAACGCCGCATAACGTTCAGCAGGCGATAATTCCTCGCTTTGTGCGGAGCGATGGCGATGACGTCGGTTCATAGAAGGTAAGTCAACAATACAAGAGAGATGAAATCAGTGTTTCCAACGCGCCCAAGTCATGGCATGACGCACACGCTTGGCCTGAGCACGCTCAATAACGGCGATATGCGCACGCTCATAGCGGTCAAGACTAGCTTTGAGTGGCTGAGTAAAGAGTGGATCCTCACTTCCATCTTGCTCACCATTTTCGCCACGCTCGCCGCCTTGCTCCCCTAAACGCAAGAAGCGATCCCCCACTTGCGCCGCCGTAGCAGAAACGCTGTTAAGTGCACGCATACCATGCACGAACGCATAGACGCCGCCAATAATCAGCATCGCCAGCATGAACAATACCAACAGCAACCAAATCCACCACGGCATTGGCGTCCTCCTAGTC
>CAVFKU010000082.1:0-2521 GCA_963623245.1 Parabacteroides merdae | reverse complement strand
CTCCTAGTCTTCGGCGCGTTGCATGATGCTCAACTCGCGTTGCGCGCGGGCAATAATCATCGTGCGCAAGGTTTCAGGGCCAACCGCCTTCAGGTGACGCGCATGCGCGATACAGAACGCCACGAACCACGAATCAGAGGAGACGATAAGCCGCACCTTCTGCCCCTTGCCGCAAGGCTGAACAGTGGCGTCCGGCAGGTTTTCGATAAACGGCGCATTCTTGGAATCGGTGACGAAACAAGTGGCGGTGCCGTTGTCGAAACTCCATTTGCGCAACTCGCTGACGGGCATATCGGGAATGTCGAGCTTCGCGGTTGGTTCGACAATCTTGGCCTGCTCGATACGCGCAATGTGCAACACTTGCCACGTGCGCAACTTGCCCTTGGAGTCGCTCGCAGCTGGATGTTCCAACACCAGATCCTGCTTGTCTTTCGGAGCGGCCTTGGCTACATCCGTCCACAGCGCCACATTATAAATGCCTTCGTCCACGTAGATCTTAACTGGAGCGACGAGACGGCGACGGGTGTTGCCAGCACCATCGGTGTATTGCATATCCAACAACGAGCCGGAATCAATGGCGCGCTTGACCACGTTGAAGTTGGCCGGTTCCATCTCATAGCCCGTCAGGCTCAGCCAAGGAGTCTGCCCAGGCATAACATGCTGGCGCAGACGCTCGTAGAGATCTTTGGCTTGAATACGCTGATCATCAGGCAACAGCGACGAATGAGCCAGATAGCTCACCGATGCGGTCAACATACTTAAGTATTGCGGGGAAATGCCAGCAAGGCGCTCAAGTCCTAGCGAATTGGTGGCCGAAACGATGCCTTCCGCGTCCAGCAGCGACCAATCAATATCGAAGAATTGACTTCCAGCCATCTCACCGTCGTCGGAAACTGTGGTGAGCGTGTTGATGTCCTTGCGAATCACGTTCACGGACTTCTTGAGCTCCTCTGGGGTTTTCGTTCTTCCGACGAAGCGCTCGGCAAGTTCCTCCAGCGTGAACTCCTCCCCCAGATGCGCCGAGAGGAACAGCATCAAACGAAGTCTGCGATCTACTTCACTACCAGTTTGGAACGACGACCTGTGCATGTGAGACTCTTCAGGCTGCCCGTTGTTACCAGTTGTTTTCGCCGCTTTGCTCGGCTGCTCGTCGGCCTTGGACACGCTATCTACAGCAGCCAACTCCAACTTCTCTGCTGCTTTGAGACGACGATGGAATGCATCCACCGCTTCCTGAGGGCCGACAATCATCGCACCAGGATGCTCCAACACATACATGGCCAAATCATCCGAATCAGTGTATGCCACATTGATTTGCTCGCCGTCTACGTCAATAGTGGCCGCAAAACGACGCGAGTCAATAACCTTGACCAGCGCGTCAGGAATGGCTTGAGTGCCAAGCCCTGGAGCCAGGGAATCAAGACCTAGCCCAGGAATTGGGGTTTGCGGCACGCGCGGAGCTGTGCGCGGGATATTGTCGTTCTGCTCGTTCTGATTTGATTCGCTGGACATAGACATAGAGCGCGCCAAATAATTCGCAGCGGCCAGCACTGCCATATCTTCCGGCTCAAACTCCATACGGATGCGCGGCTCATCGCCTAATTGCAGACGATACGAAGCGAAATCCTGGCCCTCTGATTTAGACGAGTATTCCGGCTGCCTTGATTCGATGGCGATACCCATTGCTGCAAGCTTGGCGCGGTCGCGCTGGAATTGTTTGGCGAACGCCGCCTTTGCTGCTTGATCGGCGAGTTCACCGTAGGAATCAGCGTATGCTTTGACGCGCTGCGCTATTTGGCGCGACGTGAGCCACTGTGGAAATGCAGATGACAACACCGCAAGCACATCAAGCTCATGCTTGCCCCACTTGTCGGAAAAACGCCGCCTTCCACTCGTGCCCTCTGCCATTAGTCCTCACGTATCGTTAATGTTTGTGGTAAGTGTGCTGTATTGCACTTTTTCTATAGTAAGGCCTTTTCTGTGTAAAAATGGTCGTTTTACAAAAAATGATGGACAAAATTCCCCACTTTGACTACTTTTCCCCCGAAAACCCGCATTTTACCCCTTGTAGCGGGAGTGTCTCGTGTCTCAAATCCAGTTATCAGGTTCGACACCTTGGGGGCCAACGTATTCACCATTGGGTACATAACGCGCCGCGCCTTCGTCCTCAAGCTTTGCATCGGCGAACATGACTGTGTCGCGCCCAAACGTCCAATCGCCCTCAATAGTCACCGAATTGGCGGCGGCCAGCGATGGCACGGAATATGGAAAGCGCTCGTCGAAATCATGAATGTTCTTGTAATAGCGTGGGTCGAGAGAAACGTTCGGGAAGATGTAGTTGCCATCCTCCATTTCATAGGAGTCCGTTAGATGGAACCGATCCGAACGCATAATGAACAGATCGTCGGTGGTTTTGACCGGCAGAAAGCGCATACGATCCACCTGCACGCAAATAGCCCCCTCGAACAGGCTGATTGCGGCACCCATCGCGGTTTCCAACTGCACCACGGGTGTGCTGGAA
>CAVFKU010000081.1:1287-7100 GCA_963623245.1 Parabacteroides merdae | reverse complement strand
CCACTGCAATACATCGTCGCTCATGCGCCATTTCGTTATCTCGATCTGCAAGTTGGCCCTGGCGCGTTCATTCCGCGCCCTGAGACCGAGCTCGTGGTCGAAGAGGGGATCAACTGGATTGCTAGCAAAGGATTGCGCACTCCACGCGTGGTCGATTTGTGTGCCGGAACCGGCGCTATCGGTTTGTCCATCATCACCGAAGTGCCCAGCAGCCAAGTATGGGCCGTGGAAATCAGTGAGGAGGCTGCTTCTTGGACGCGCCGCAACATTGCTGAGGTTACTAAGCACTATCCTAAGCTCGCCTCCAACTATCATCTCGACATCGCCGACGCCACCAATCTCGCCACACTCGCCAACCTTGACGGCACTATTGATGTGGTTATCACCAACCCGCCATACGTGCCGCAAACCGCAATCCCCGAGCAGCCCGAGGTGCGTAATTATGACCCGCCACTTGCTCTCTATGGCGGCAGTCCAGACGGTACATGTATACCTGAAGGTATTATCAAGCGAGCAGCACGACTGCTTAGAGACGGCGGTCTGCTGGTGATGGAACATGATGTCACACAAGGGGAGCAGCTTGTGGAATATGCCCTCTTACAAGGATTTTCCGCCGCTCGCACTGGCCAAGACTTCACCGCACGCGATCGTTATTTGGTGGCTGAGCGCTAGCCGATATTTCGATTGGCGCAAGGTGGTGAGATAGTGGGGATGTATACGAGACGAATTGCGCGAGATGGAGAACAAGAACGCATGAGCACGGTACGCACGGTGGACGAGGAATCGCTAGCCGACGCCAAGCGCATTATCGATGCTGGCGGATTGGTGGTTATTCCGACTGACACGGTGTATGGTGTGACGTGTGACCCGCGCAATGAAGCGGCTGTGAGTCGTATTTACCACATCAAAAATCGCCCGAAATTCAAGGCTCTGCAGGTGCTGCTCGCCTCGATGGATGATATCGAGGCGCTCGGTCTTGATTTGCCAGCTCCCTTGAACCGTTTGTCCGCCGCTTTTCTTCCTGGTGCGTTCAGCCCGATTGCCGTGGCGCGATCTGAGTGCACGCTGGCCACAGTGCGCGAGACTTCGAGTGGCCAGCAGACCCAAGGTATTCGCGTTCCCAACTCTGCCCTGTCATTGCGTATCTTGCGCGCCACCGGCCCCCTCGCGGCATCCAGTGCGAATCGTTCCGGTGAACAAAGCGCGCAAAGCGTTGAAGAAGCAGTGGCTGCGTTCGGTGACAGTGTTGACTTATATCTTGACGGCGGTGCCACTCAAGGGCATGTGTCCAGTACGGTGGTTGCGGCTGACCTGCACGCGCGTGACGGTATTGCTATTGTGCGTGAGGGTGTTATTAGTCAAAGCGCGATTCGCGCGGCCTTGTATGGTAACGGCGGAGGGTTGAGCGCATGAGAATCTACCTTTTTATTGCAGCCATTGCTGGAGGCGTCACCTATCTGCTCACTCCGCTGATTCGCCATTTGGCTATCAGAATCGGCGCGGTGGGCGAAGTGCGTGCCCGCGACGTGCATACTATCCCCACCCCACGTATGGGCGGGCTTGCCATGATGCTCGGTTTTGTTGTTGCCATGTTGTTTGCCAGCCATATTCCCTTTATTCAAGGACTGTTTCAGACCAGTCATCAGGCGTGGGTGGTAACGATTGGTGCAGTGTTGATCTGTTTGCTTGGCATGGCCGATGACTTGTGGGATCTTGACTGGATGCTCAAACTATCAGGGCAATTGCTTATTTCTGTGTTTGTTGCGTGGGGCGGTTTGCAGATCATCTCCCTGCCGCTCGGCTCGCTGGTGACCGCCTCGCCAAGTTTGTCAGTAGCGATTACTGCATTTCTTATCGTTGCTTCGATTAACGCGGTTAATTTTGTGGATGGCTTGGACGGCCTGGCTTCTGGCATCGTTGCCATCGGTGGCATTGCTTTTGCTATCTACTCGTACATTCTTGCGCGCACTTCGCCATCCTATGCTTCGATGGCCACGCTTATTGACGTGGCGTTGGTTGGTGTGTGCGTCGGGTTCATTATGCATAATTGGCATCCGGCCAAACTGTTTATGGGCGATTCTGGCTCCATGTTGCTCGGCTATCTCATTACTTGCGCTTCGATTGTGATGACAGGGCGCATTGATCCGGCCTCCGTGCATACCAGCGTGTATCTGCCTGTGTTCATGCCTGTTCTGTTGCCGATTCTCGTGCTGTTCCTGCCTGTGCTTGACATGTGCTTGGCCATTGTGCGCCGTTTGCGCAAGGGTCAGTCACCTATGCACCCCGACCGCATGCATCTGCATCATCGCATGTTGCGCATCGGGCATACTGTGCAAGGTGCGGTGCTGATTCTGTGGGCATGGGCTGCTCTGATTTCTTTCGGGTCGCTGATGGTGCTGTTTTTCTCGATGCAGCAGGTGCTTATCGGTATGATATTGGCCGCGTTGGCGCTCACTATCATCACGCTATATCCGTATTTCAAAAGCTTGGCTGCTGCGCCTCGCAGTTGATGCTAGGGGTGCTGCCAGTGGGTTGTGTGTCTAGTAGGCTGAACATCATGCCCATGAACGCCCAACTGCTTGATAATCCCAAGTCCGACCGTGTGCGTCGGCTGGCAGACCTCACCCGTTCCAAGGGGCGGCGCAAAGCCGGTCGTTTCTTGATTGAGGGGCCGCAGTCGGTGCGCGAAGCCATTCGCTATCGCGCTGACGCGGTGTCGGATATGTATGTCGCTTCGGGCGGGCAAACGGATGCTTCTGAAGTGCTGGAACGAATTGTTCAAGAAGTATTGCAAGCCGATAATCCCGTGTATGTGCATCGTGCCACGCGCGAAGTGGTGGAACACATCAGCGCCGATGCCCAAGGCATTCTTGCCGTGGGAGATCTCAATGCCATGCAAACCACGCAAACGCAGTTTGCACTTACTCAAGGCTCGCGCGTTGCCGCGTTCTGGCAGGTGCGCGACCCAGGCAACGCTGGTACGGTGATTCGCGCCGCCGACGCGGCCGGCTGTGACGCGGTGGTGTTTGTTGATGATTGCGTGGACATGTTCAACCCCAAGGTGATTCGCTCCACCGCCGGCTCATTGTTCCATCTGCCCGTGCTGACGATGGGCACCGATGAGTTCTTCGCCACGATGAGGGAGCGCGGTCTTCCTATATGGGCAGCCGATGTGTATGGTACCGAGGCGCGCAAGCCAGAAAGCCTGCCGGACGTGCTCGCCCAGCTGCGCGTCGTCCGGCATCAAGCAGCAACGGTTATGCAATGCTCTTCGGCATCAAGCAGCAACGGTTATGCAATGCTCTTCGGCAACGAGGCCCGAGGTCTGACGCCCGGCATGCTTGCCCAGTGTCAGCGAATCATCTCCATCCCAATTTATGGCAAAGCTGAATCGTTAAACCTTGCCACCTCCGCCGCCGTTCTACTCATGAGCTTAGCGTTTGAAACGTGATTGTTCGGTCGAGTAGGCGTGGAAGAATGGATGCTCGGTAAAGTGCTTGGAAACGCTATTGTTTCGAGGGAATATAACGAAAGGCAAGTCGTGGCAGAGGGTATGGTGTTCGACGCCCAGGCGGTGAGTGATGAGGTCGCCGAGGGTATCGCCAAAATCCAAAACGCCTCCAGCATGGAGGAATTGAAAGCCATCAAGGCGCAATACGCAGGTGCTGATTCGGCTATGACCCAGGCCAGTAAGGCCATCGGATCCCTGCCTGCTGACCAGAAAAAGGAAGCCGGCAAACTTATGGGTCAGTTGCGCGCCGACTTCGGCCGCGCATACGGCCCCAAAGAAAACGAGCTTAAGGCCGCCGAGGAAGCCGCAGCGCTCGCTGCTGAAACCGTGGACATGACGCTGCCTGTCAACCGCAAGCCCCTGGGCGCGCGCCACCCGTTGGCCAAGCTGATGGAGGATGTTGAGGATTTCTTCATCTCAATGGGCTGGCAGATTTCCACCGGCCCCGAAGTGGAAAGCGAATGGTATAACTTCGACGCGCTGAACTTCGGTCCCGACCATCCGGCTCGCCAGATGCAAGACACCTTCTATGTCAAAGGCAATCAAGCCAAGGATGCTGCCGGCTTTGTCGGAAGCAACATGGTGGTGCGCACGCAGACCTCGTCCGATCAGGTGCGCGCCCTACTCACGCGCGGCGTGCCGCTGTATATCGCCAGCCCTGGCCGCGTGTTCCGAACCGACGAGCTGGACGCCACGCACACCCCAGTGTTCCACCAGTGCGAGGCGCTCGCTGTCGACAGGAACCTTACCATGGCCGATTTGAAGGGCGTGCTTGACAAGCTTGCTGTCGCCATGTTCGGCCCCGATGCCAAGACGCGTCTTCGCCCTAGTTACTTCCCGTTCACCGAGCCGAGTGCCGAGCTTGACCTGTGGTTCCCCGACAAGAAGGGCGGCCCTGGCTGGCTCGAATGGGGCGGTTGCGGCATGGTGAACCCGAATGTCTTAAAGTCCGCCGGCCTTGATCCAGAGGAATACACTGGCTTCGCGTTCGGTGTAGGGATGGAACGCACGCTGCTGCTGCGCAGTGACATCAACGATATGCACGACCTAGTCGAAGGTGACGTGCGTTTCGCCGAACAGTTTGTGATGGGGGAGTGATTGCCCATGCCTATGGTTGATATTGATTGGCTTAAGGATCATGTTGAGGTGCCTCAAGGCCTGACGTATGAACAACTCGCCAAGGATTTGGTGAAGGTCGGCCTAGAGGAAGAGGAGATTCACACCTCGCAGGTCACCGGCCCGATTGTGGTCGGCTACGTGGTGGACGCCACGCCAGAGCCGCAGAAGAACGGCAAAACCATCAACTGGTGCCATGTGGATGTTGGTGAGCAATACAACGAGACTGACGAGAACGGCAACAAGGTGCCGCGCGGCATTGTGTGCGGAGCTCCGAACATGGCCGCCGGCGAGAAAGTGGTCGTCACACTTCCGGGCGCGGTGTTGCCCGGCGATTTCAAGATTGAGCCGCGCAAGACCTATGGTCACATCTCCAACGGCATGTGCGCTTCCGAGCGCGAGCTGGGGTTGGGCAATGACCACAACGGCATTATTTTGCTGCGTCATTATGGATTCAGCGAAGCTGAATACGATGCGTTGCAGCCTGGCGACGACGCGATGAGCCTGTTGCATCTCGACCAGCCGCTGTTGGAAATCAACATCACGCCAGATCGCGGCTATACGCTGTCATATCGCGGCGTGGCGCGTGAATACCATCATTCCACCGGCGCGAAGTTTGTTGACCCTGTCGAAACATTGAACGAAAAAGCACCTGCTGCGGTTGGTGAAGGTGCTGGCGTCGCTCCAGACATCGAAGTATGCATCGAAGATGACAATCCGATTCACGGCGTGCTCGGTTGCGATCGTTATTACGCACGCGCCGTGCGCAACTTTGACCCGTCTTGCTCTACTCCTAACTGGATGCGCCGCCGTCTGATTCGCGCGGGCATGCGTTCGATTTCCCTGGCCGTGGACGTTACCAATTACGTGATGCTTGACCTCGGCCAGCCCATGCACGCCTACGATTTGGACAAGCTCGAAGGCCCGATTGTGGTGCGACGTGCCAAGACAGGCGAGAAACTCACCACGCTGGACGGCAAGGAGCATACGTTAAGCGAAGAGGACCTGCTCATCACTGATTCACCGAATGGCAAACGTTCCTCGCGTATTCTTGGTTTGGCCGGCGTGATGGGTGGCCTGTATGGCGAAGTCACCGCCGAAACGAAGAACATTCTGCTGGAGGCCGCGCACTTCGATCAGGTGTCGATTGCGCGTTCCTCCCGTCGCCACAAGATTCCCTCTGAAG
>CAVFKU010000081.1:0-1277 GCA_963623245.1 Parabacteroides merdae | reverse complement strand
CCTCTGAAGCGTCCCGTCGCTTCGAGCGTGGCGTGGATGATCAGCTGCAACCCGCCGCCGCCGAAATGTGTGCCGAACTCATGGCGAAATACGGTAACGGCAAACCCAGCCAAACCCCTGCGGACGTCAACCGCACGGCTCACCGCTCGGCCATCCATTTCAAGGCGAGCGAGGTGGCGCGCGTGGCCGGTCTCGACACGGATGTGAACACCATCTGTGGCATCCTCACCGACATTGGTTGCACGGTGGCCGGCGGAGGCAATGGCGAGTTTTCCGTCACTGCACCTTCTTGGCGTCCTGATTTGAACGAGCCGTGCGATTTGGTTGAAGAAATCGCCCGCTTGGTGGGCTACGACGAGATTCCTGTGCATGTGCCGCCTGCACCGGTCGAAGGCGAGGTCGGTTTGACGGCCGACCAGTTGCGCCGTCGCCGTGTGGCCGATGAACTGGCCGAATATGGCATGGTGGAGGCGCTGAGCTATCCATTTGTCGGCGACGAGGATTACAAGGTGTTTGGCTATGACCCCGAGGCCGTCAAGCACGTGAGCGTTGAAATCGCCAATCCTTTGTATGGTGATCGGCCTTATCTGCGCCGCGAGGTGTTGCCCACGCTTGCCACCATTGTGCAGCGCAATATTCGTCGCGGCTTGGAAAACGTATCGCTCTACGAGTTGGGGCATGTGTATTTGTGGAACCCAGATGCTCCCGCGATTCCGGCCTTGCCTGGTGGGGTGAAGCCCACGGGCGAGCAGCTCGCCGCGCTCGATGCCGGCCTTCCCGACCAGCCCGAGCATGTGGCTGGCATTCTTACTGGCTTGGCTGAACACTCCGGTTGGATGGGAGGCAAGCGTGAGGTTGATTGGTCAGATGCCGTCGAAGCGGTGCACCGCATTGCCAGCCGTCTTGGTGCCGCCGTCGAGCTGAACCAGCCCGCCGTCGCACAGGTGCCCGCGCAGTGGCATCCGGGGCGTTTCGCCTATGTGGATGTGGCCGGCAAGCATGTCGGCATGGTGGGTGAGTTCCATCCGCATGTCAACGAGGCACTGGGGCTGCCAGCGCATTCCGCAGCGTTTGAGCTAAACTTGACCGACCTGTTCGTCACCTTGGACGGCAAACCGGTGCAAGCCAAGCCGATTTCCACGTTCCCGCCCGTTAAGCAAGATCTTGCCTTCACGGTGGATATCACGGTGAGCGCAGGTCAGCTGGAAAGCGGCGTGCGAGACGCGGCCGGCGACGATTTGGAATCCATCGAACTGTTTGACGTGTTCACCGGCGAG
>CAVFKU010000080.1:0-7132 GCA_963623245.1 Parabacteroides merdae | reverse complement strand
CCAGATTGCCCGTGGTAAGCAATGGCGAAACAAATAGGCCTGTTACCACTTCGAGCGCACCAAGCAAAAGCAGATTATCCATTGCCAAGCGGAAACCAACAAAACCAGCAGTGAGTATGCACAGGAATAGAATCATGTGCACCCAATGCGAGCCCTTGAACTGATGAGAGCCAAAAATCACTGCACCAATACATGAACCGACTGCAAACATTGCCAATTGCAAGCCAAGGAACTGCTCTAAGCCCATCGTTTTGATACTGGCAGTAATCGACACGTCGAATGCAGTGAAGCTCATATTAAACACCACAAATACTGCCAATACAGGCAATACTCCGCGATATAACAGCGCACTTTTCGCCCGAGGCTTACCAGAATGCAACTGACGCAAACTAAATCGATTGGACTGTTTACCTTCGCGCACCTGTTCAGGCTCACTATGACTGACTTCAATTCTCTCAATCATGGCCGGCGGTTGCGTGGACTTCAGCTGGAAAAACACTGTGCCGCCCAGCGCACATGCAGCTGTCGGCACAAACAACTGGCTAACCGGATGCACTGAAGTAGCAAGCCAAGCAGCCAGAATTGGCCCTAAAATGAACACTGTCTCATCGATGGCAGCTTCCAGCGCATACGCCGTATTGAGCAACGATTCTTCCCCATCCATGCCGCGCAACGCATAAGCCCAGCGGGTACGCACTAGGGCGCCAAACGCAAACTGGGTGAGCCCCATCATGATGGCAAGCACGAACAACAGAGGAATCGGCACGCGCACCAAGGCACCAAACGCAAACAACAGCATGGCAACCACCTGAACTGCAAGCACAGGTCGACCAACGCGACGCTGCCCAAAACGATCAAACAAGCGGGCATACAGCGGAGTGACAACAGCCATAGCAAACACATAGGCGGCGCTCATCACGCCAGCAATCGTCCAATTGTTGTATAGATGATTCAACGCGAGCACAATACCTAAGCTCATCATAGATATTGGCAGACGAGCCAGCGCACCGGACATGCAGAATGCCTTGGCGCCAGGAATGCGAAACAGCTGTGCATATGAAGATTGAGACTGCTTGTTGCTCATCGTGCCACCTCTCCTACATAAATGAACAAATCAGCACCATCAGGCACTGGATTATCTGGATAGTCTTTAGCTCGTCGCTCAGCCACGCGATTCAACCCTTGATGATCATAGAAACTCACATCACAGCTTGAATCAGTGTGCAAATAATAACGCTTAACACCCTGCTTGGCGAAGAAGTCGAGCAGCCTGCGCCACAAGGTGCCACCCACACCGCGACCTCGTGCAACCTTTGCAACAAGAAACAGCTCTAATTCGGCTTGTGTTTGTGTGTTGATGTCGAGCGCATCTTCCATGCGATACTCCACATCATGCCAACCATTAGCCATGTTCAACGCCCGCTTGCCATCCTCAGTGGAAGCAAGCTGATTGTCGACTTGCTCAAGCAATTGTGCTGCCTGACTAAACAGCACCGGCTGGCTGGTAATACGAGACAGCGCAACGCCCATAAAAGTGCCGCTTTCAGCGTCAACAGCGACTTCACCGCGCGTAGCGGATTCAAGATAATGCAAAGTGAAATGACGTGACGATTGTCTGGAAATCTCACACCCAAAGGTATCAGTTTCACCCCAAGTGTGATCAAATTCCTCGACGATGGCGTCCACGTCACTCCATTCGAGAGGACGGTAGGTGACGCCGTTGGTGGTTGCTGTGGTTGCGGTGTTGAACGCAGCCATGATGCTTCATACTCCTTTAATAGTTGTCGTTCGGCACGTGCGCCCGCCCACACATGCACGCACGAGGGTCGCGGCCTCCTCCCGATGCGACCACGGCGCGTTTCAGCCGTGTTTGAACGACACCCCGCGTTGCGACGAATGCCGCATCACGCAGGATTGCTCAGTTCAGTCATCATCGGATGGCTCGGGAAGTCCGGAGCTCAACTCGGCAATAATGTCTTGTTGTGTTTTTGGCTCGGCTTGCAGTTGGCGCAACTGTTCGTCGGGCTCACTCACATAGTAGAGAGCGGTGTCAACACTATCCAACGACACGCCCTCAATCGCTGACAAGAGAAGCCTATAGAGGTCAAGCTGCACAAGTTTGCGGGCAATATCTTCGCTAGTGCGTGGACGGTGGCCTGTTTTCCAGTCGATGACAGTGAAACGCTTCGTGCTATCGTTCGGGTCGATGCCACCAACGAACACAGCATCAAGCTTGCCGTTGACAACTTGACCGTTCAATTCGGGGACGGAGACCACGATTTGGCGTTCCACCCACACTGGGGTGCGCTTGGCCCAAGGGGATGCGGCGAGGCGTTGCTTCCAGACGAGCATATGTATATCACTTGAATCGGCTTGGCTTTCGGACTGCTTTTCAGCTTGTTCCACTTGTTCAACCTGTTCTGCAAGTTCATCAAGCATCGCTTTACGCGAGAAGGACTGCCGTGCCTCTTCACGTAATTCAGCATCAAAAAAACGCTCAGCCCATGCATGGAATTGAGTGCCGGCTGATGCAGCTGGCGAAGCTACCGAGGGAATAGGGCGAACGATGGAACGCCAATAGCTACGTTCCTCATGCTCGTTCATGCCGCCAGCACCGGCTTGCAGACTGGTAACACTCTGGCGTGAAGCTGTAAGAATGCGCTGAGCTTTGGCCTTAACTGCTGCATCCAAAGCCTCTCCCTGCAACATGCCTGTCATCAAATCGTCGTCAGCGACTAGCAGACGCGCCTTGTCGAGCAACGAAGCAGAACCAAAACCAGAACTAGAACTTGAACCAGAACTAGAACTTGACATCAACTTCGACACCAAACCCGCGTCTACTCGACGCACCGCGTCGGCGCTCGATGCTAGCGACCCTGCAATGCGTTCACTTAAGTGAGACGGCCACGCAAGGACGGCTTTCTGTTCACTTGCTTCGATGCCAGCAAGCCAAGCCTCGCCCACTACCTTGTCTTCATAACATTGCGCACGCTCCCCCACGAAATATCCGTTTGGTAACGCAATCTCAGATTGCCCCTCTTGGCCAGCAGGCAGATTACTCGGATTCTTTACTATGCTGTTATTAGAACACAGCGAATTATGCACTTCCGTCCAGAAATTTGAGGGCTTGTCTTTACGCCCATTCTCGGGCAGCACACGCGGATCACGACCCGGCTCAGCGGTGCGGCTGTACGTCAGCAGCGCGTCGTTTCTGGCACGGGTCAGCGCCACATATGCCAGACGGCGCTCGTCGGCGTGCAGACGGCGGCCATATTCCTCTTCCTGGGTCAGATACCAAGTGTCGGGGTCGACTTCGTCCACATCGTCGCCGCTTTGACGCAATGAGCCATACACCTCATCGTCGATGAGTTCAATGTCATCAAGCGCCCGCAGCGCCTCGATCGGGTCGCCTTGGGCCGGCGCATCATGCGGGAAACGCGGCAGAATGTCGGCGTCCGCGCGAACCGGCACCGGCACGGCTGCCGGGTCGGAAAGCCATGTCCGGGCCGTCTCACGGTATTCAGGTGCCACCCACGCGCCATCTTGCATGCCACCAGGATGCTGCTCGTCGAGCTTGACCGCCAGATGGTCGCCTTGGTTGCTGGGAAATGCTCCAGCCTTAAGCCCAACCACGGCGACCGCATCCCATTCAAGCCCTTTGGACTGGTGCACCGTCATCAATTCCACATCGGCGCCGGAATCGACGTTCAACGTGGAGGTTTCGTCCTCAATGCTGTCCAGCTGATCCACCCATGCCATGAATCCACGCAAGGTGGGCGACGTCCCGAGCGAGATTTCCGAGATATAGGTGTCAACCAAATCGATGACGGTGTTCACCGGGGTGCGGGCAAGTGTGGGATTGACGGGCGTTTCGGCGTTGTTGAGCGCTTGGGCGAGCACCATGTCGATGTCCAAGTCGAGCGCTTCGCCAGCCGCGCGCACCACATCAGACAGCGGACGGCTCGTCGCATCACACACGCGACGCAACATTCGCCCGACACATACCACAGTGCGCTTATCTTCCTCACTCAGGCCGCTCTGATGTTCTAGTTGCATCTCAAGATCTTCACGCATCAGTACATCGGTCAGAAACACACTGTTGGGCACTTCGTCACGATGCTCGCGCACCAGCGCATCCCACTGCTTGCGATCCGCGTCGGCGGGCACCAATCCCGCCACGACCAGCGCGCGATATTGGGCTTCCACGTTCAACCGCTGGGCAAGACAGGCCAGTGCGGCAAGCGCGCTAGCGTCGAGATGGAAACGCGGGGTGGCGAGCAGTCGCATCAGCGAAGCGGAATCGGTGTGATCTGCGGCGACATGCAGCAGCGCTAGAATATCGCGGATTTCTGGACGGGACAGCATGGCGGAATATCCGACGACCATCGTGGTCAATCCTGCCTGCTCAAGCGCCTGTTGGAAAACGGGCATCGTGGTTTTGGAGCGGAACAGCACCGCAACACTGCCCTTATGCCCGCTGTCGGGAACACTGTTGCGTGCGATGGCTTCGCGGCAGAAACGCGCTACTCCGTCGATTTCCTGACCGAGCGTGTCATATCCGAGCACACCGACGGTGCCTTGCGGCGCTTCAGGCAACGCACTCAAGGCCGTCACGTCCACTTCGCGCATCAGCGAACTGCCCGCACGTCGAGGCGACTGGCGCAACGGCAGGGTGAGATTGTTGGCCGCTTCGAGCACCAGCTTTGAGTTGCGCCGGGTGACGCTCAGCGGATAAGGCTTGACATCGGCAGGAAGATGAAAGCTCTGCTGGAACATACGGAATGCGCCTGGGCTGGCCCCACGCCACGCATAGATCGACTGGAAAGGATCGCCCACCGCACCCACTGCGGTGCCTTGAGCGGCGAATAGTGTGGCGAGCAACGCGGCTTGAGTGGTGGAGGTGTCCTGATATTCGTCCAACAGCACATGACTGAACCGCTTGCGGTAGCGTTCGCCGATGGAGGGGAAGCGGGTGACGAGCTGGTAGGCGGCAATGGTGAAGTCGGGGAACTCAGCCATATTGAGCCGTCGTTTTTCCGCCGCGTATTCCTCGACAAGGTTCAGTAGCAGCTCGCGTCGTTCGGCCACGGCGAGAAGGTTCGCGCAGTTAAATACGCACTGATCGTGCAGTTTTGCGCGGTATTTCTTAAGTTTTGCGCGATATTGGCTGAGTTTGTCAGCCCAGTCGTCATCCGTGTCGTTTTCTTTGCGCTGCGGCGGCTTGGGAATGCTAGGAGCTTTCTCGGGCACGGTTGTCTCGCCGATGGCCGTGCGCACCTGGTTGATGAATGCGTCGTCCCATGCGCGCACGCGGGCGATAGCCTGACCCATGTCGGTGACGGCGCCGCCAATCATGGCACTGCCGATTGCATCGCACAGGCCGAGCACCTGCTTGGCGAGCGTGGAAAACGCACCAAGGTCTTGGCCACGCAGTTCACCCATATGCCGGTCGATCACCCCGGTGACCAGTTGCAATGCACCGGCCCTACTCAATGGCTGCGTGTTCTGGTCGAAGCCGACGAGCAGCCCGTATTGGCGCACGATGGATTGGAAGAATGCGTCGTATGTGGACACTTCCGGCTTGAGGAACAGACGATCCGCGTTCCCATCTGCGTCAACGCCCTCGCCCAGCACCGCACTGGAAACGCGCGAGAGCAGTTCGCCAGCGGCCTTGCGCGTGAACGTGAGGCCGAGGATGCGTTCGGGAGCCACGCCGCGCTCGATCAGCGCGACGATACGGCGGGTCATGGTGTAGGTCTTGCCCGATCCCGCGCCGGCGACGACAAGCACATCGGCGTTGTCGGGGGCGGTGATGACCGCCGCCTGTTCGGGGCTGTCGATGGGTGCGTTGCTCATGCTTGCCTCGTTTCAAACACAGTGTCCATCTGCCCTGCGCACGCCGGGCAGACGGCGTTCATGCGGCAATTCTTGAGATGTTCGGCATCTGGATGCGCTTCGAGCCGTTCGGCGCGACTGGCGGCCGCGGCATAGAACACACGGGCGATCATGGTCAGCGACCACAAAGCCTGCGTGCCATTCAGAGCCATGAAGTCTCGCCAGACATCATCATCGAGATGGGCCAGTTCGTTGGGTTTATTCGCCTCAAGCGGCGCAATATCGAGCAGGGCAAGCGGATTCCTGTAGTGGTCGCGCACCGTGAAGGCTTGCGCGTTCAGACTTGCGCCGGTGAACAGTGGCGGTTGGAACAACCCTTCCGGCGCGTAGCTTTCAGCCGGGGATGCCTTGTGCCCCACATGGAACAGGGCGCTTTGGTTCACTGGCGGGCAAGTCCCACGCTCACCTTGTTCAGGGAAGGCCAGTCCGAGCTGATAGCATACCAATTGCAGATCATTGACGATCTGCCTGACGGAAGGCACCCGCCCGGTTTTGTAGTCAATCAGCCGCGTGACAAGAGTGCCGTCAGCCAGCAGCCGCGTCTCTTCACGGTCAATGCGCCCGGAAAGGCGCACCACCAAATCCTCGCGCATGCCGTCGGGCCACCCCCCGACCAGGAATCCCATCAGCTCGCACAAGTCGGAGCGCGAGATGGAATCCATGCCGGGCAGCGCGTTATAGGCCGCGAGGATGTCCCCCATGTCGAAACGGGCGGAGAACTGCTCTTCGCAACTGGCCTCACACAGCGTGCCGATGGAGAACTTTTCGGCGTTGTTGCGTAGGTAATCGGCGGTATTGCTGCGCACGAAATATGAGGCGATATTGGCCAACGTCGCCTCAGCTTGTCCGTCCTTGCGCATGGCGGAATACCGTTCTCGCGGGTTGGTGATGGTGTTCAGATCAGGTTTAAGACCGTTATATATCCCAAGCAATCGGCTGGCGGCAGCGGACACACGTTCCTCGACGCTTGTACCGGCCATGAAATCAGGCAGATCAAGCCCTTCCCTGCTGCCTTGCTCGGCCACCGTGTGAATCAGCGTGCCGAAATTGGTGGCGGCCGAACCGGCTTTGGGGCCGGCGAAGCGGTTCTCCAGCAACCAGCACACCGGGCATCCCCACAGTTGGTCGACGGCGGATGGGGAAAGCGTGACGCCCGGGGCGGCTGCCGTGTCGTCTTGCGTCGCACCGGGTTGGCCGGGCTGGCCGGACTGCTTGGATTGGCCGGATTGCTCACCGG
>CAVFKU010000079.1:3417-7269 GCA_963623245.1 Parabacteroides merdae | reverse complement strand
CATCTCACGAGAGGGTGTAAGCAGACCTACCAGCACGCCAGCTAATGTTGGGTGCACGCCAGCCTCGAACATCATCACCCATGCCAACACACCAACTAGGCCGGTTAACAGCCAAGGAATCTTTTTCAGTCGAACCAGATACGCCCAAGCGGCAGCGCACACGGCTATGCCGATGAACCAGTACCAATCATTCAGTGATGAGAAAAATAGCGCAATCAACACAATGGCAAGTAGATCGTCCACTGTGGCAAGTGTCATCAGAAAAGCACGAATCGAACCTGGTAGTGCTTTAGCAAACAAGGCAAGCACAGCCAACGAAAACGCAATATCTGTAGCTGTTGGGACTGCCCAACCTTGAGCAATGGCCGCATAAGGATGGACTGCACCGGACGCAATAACCTCAAGCCCTGAACCAAGCGGCGAAAAATACGAGAACAGCGCGGTAACCGCCAAAAACAACACCGGAGGCACGAGCATGCCACCTACAGCGCACAGCATGGGCACGGCGGCGGCTTTGGGGTTAGACAGCGAGCCAGTGGTCAGCTCCTGCTTCAAATCAAGCCCGACCATCAAGAAAAACACCGTGAGCAGACCGTCCTGCGCCCAGTGACCGAGCGGAAGGTCGATGTTCGTATGCGGGATAGCCACATGCGTTTCAGCAATGGTTTCAAATAGGTGCGCTGTGGCAGGTAGGTTCGCCAGAATCAGGCCAAATAAAGCAAAAGTAAGCATGATGAGACCTGAGATGCGATCGGATGCGGCGATTCGTCGAATGGCTCCCCACCATCCTCCGGTCGTATGATTGCTGGTCTGTGTCATGATCACTCCTTAACGCTTTCGGCGTGCTCACTAAAGTCGGCTTGACTCATACCAGTGTCAACAATACCGAAACCGTATGAATGATTTCGCCCGCAGCGTCGCACAGAACCTCACCGAATCAAAAAACCCGCCGCAACTTAGGCAACGGGCTTTTTCTGTGCGCCAGACAGGATTCGAACCTGCGACCTTCTGATCCGTAGTCAGATGCTCTAATCCGCTGGGCTACTGGCGCATGCTGCCTTGCTCAGGCAACTCGACCTATGGTACTCAGAGCCCTCCCCTTTCGCAAAGCCGGCGTGTCACCCCAGACATCCCAGTCTTTTTAAGGCACACAAGAAGGCATATAAGCACCTTTATCAACTTGTCTTCTATGCCGCACGCCGTTTGCGCGCAGAAGCGGCTTCATCTCGCGTAACACGCACTACCTTCGGCACTCCTGTGCCCCGCACCGCTGATTCATCGACTACTACTTCGGTAACGTCATCCATGCTAGGTAACTGGAACATGGTGTCCTGCAACGTGCGTTCAATAATCGAGCGAAGCCCGCGAGCTCCGGTACCCTGACTGATGGCGGTGTCGGCAATCGCCTGAATCGCCCCATCAGTAAATTGAAGGCTAACGCCATCTACGGCGAACAGCTTCATATATTGTTTGACCAGCGCATTAGATGGCTGGGTCAGCACCGCGGCCAAATCGTCGGCACTTAACTCCTTGAGTACGCTAATCACCGGCAGACGCCCAATAAACTCGGGCAACAGGCCGAACTCTGCCAGATCGTCGGCGCTGACCTGTTCGAGCAGCTCCTCGTCCGCCACCTCGTGATCGTGCCATTTGGCCCCGAATCCGCTTTCTCTGGCGCCGAGCCGTGTCTTGATGATGTCAGTCAACCCGACGAACGCGCCGCCGCAGACGAACAGGATATCGCGCGTGTTGATCTGGATGGTCTCCTGATCACGATGTTTGCGCGTTCCCTCGGCGGGTACAGAAGCAATGGTGCCCTCTAATATTTTCAGCAGTGCCTGTTGCACACCCTCGCCCGACACGTCGCGGGTGATGGAGGTGTTCTCCCCTGATTTGCGTGCAATCTTGTCGATTTCGTCGATATAGATAATGCCATGTTCAGCTTTCGCCACATCGCCGTCCGCCGCCTGCAACAGCCGCTGCAATACGGTCTCCACATCGTCGCCCACATATCCGGCCTCGGTGAGCGTGGTGGCGTCCGTGATGACGAACGGCACATTCATTACCTTGGCAAGCGTCTGAGCCAGATAGGTTTTACCCACGCCGGTCGGCCCCATAAGCAGAATATTCGATTTGGCCACCTGCACATCAGCCAGCGGATTGCGTTTCGCGGTGCCGCGCGCCTTGCCATCAAGCTGCCCTGCCGCCTCTTCAAGCTCCATATTGACGCGCTTGTAATGGTTGTATACCGCGACAGACAGCGCTCGTTTGGCCTGCGCCTGACCGATGACATATGTATCCAGATACGCGTTAATCTGCACCGGCTTAGGTAAGACCAGCGCGTTAACTTCGGCGTCTTTGCGACGTTCATCAGAGATAATGCCCACGCACAGTTCGATGCACTCGTCGCAAATAGCAGCACCTTGTCCAGTGACGAGTTTGCGCACCTGATGTTCAGTTTTGCCGCAGAACGTACAAGTTGGCACGTCGTCGTTATAACTCACCACACGTGGCATGCATTCTCCTAACACTACGCCTGTTTCCTGCAAACAGAGTACCCCCGCCTTCTATCAGGCAGGGGTATTGGTTTGTAAAGATACGTAGCGTACAGCCATCACTTACTGACGGTGTTCAAGCACCTCGTCAACAATGCCGTATTCTTTTGCCTCCGGAGCTGTCAGGAAGGTGTCAACCTCGATGTCCTTGCGGATTTTCTCGACATCCTGACCGGTGTGTTTGGCGAGTGTGTTTTCGAGCCATTCGCGCATGCGCAGCATCTCGCGCGCCTGAATCTCGATTTCGGTGGCTTTGCCGAAGCCCTGATCAATAGCCGGCTGATGGATAAGCACGCGCGCATTCGGCAGCATCAGACGCTTGCCTTGCGTGCCAGCAGCCAGCAGGATCGCAGCAGCAGAAGCGGCTTGGCCAAGGCACACGGTCTGCACATCAGGCTTGATATACCGCATGGTGTCGTAGATGGCCGTCATGGCCGTCATGGAACCGCCGGGAGAGTTGATGTACATCATCACGTCGCGGTTCGGATCCTGACTTTCAAGCACCAGCAATTGAGCCATGATATCGTCTGCGGAGGTATCGTCCACCTGCACACCCATGAAGATGATGCGATCCTCGAACAGTCTCGAATAGGCGTCCATCGTCTTCATGCCATACGGTGTCTTCTCTGAGAACTGCGGCATGATATAACGGTTGGTCGGCCCGGCCAGACGCTGGGCGCGGGCGATGAACTGCGCTTCCTGACTTGCCATATGGCTTACTTCCCTTCTGTCATCGTGTCGTGCGTGGTAATGATCTTGTCCACAAAGCCGTATTCCAGCGCCTCGGGAGCGGTGAACCAGTGGTCATATTCGTTGTCACGGTAGATTTCCTCGACTGTGTGCCCAGTCTGTTCGGCGGTCAGCTCACTCATCGTCTTCTTCATATCCATAATGAGTTCGGCGTTGATACGCACATCGGTGGTGGTGCCACCGATACCACCCGAGGGCTGGTGCATGAGCACGCGGGCATGCGAAGTAAGGAAGCGCTTGCCTTTGGTGCCAGAACTCAACAGGAACTGCCCCATCGAGGCGCACATACCCAAGCCCACCGTCGCCACGTCGGGCTGGATGAGCTGCATGGTGTCGTAGATGGCCATACCGGCAGTGATCGAACCGCCCGGCGAGTTGATATACAGCCAGATGTCCTGATTGGGGTCCTCGGCGGCCAACATCAGCATCTGCGCGCAGATACGATTGGCCATATCGTCTTTGACTTCCTCGCCCATCCAGATGATGCGGTCCTTGAGAAGTCGATTGAAAATCGGATCAGCCGGCCCTTGGGGCGCGTCATCGCCCG
>CAVFKU010000079.1:0-3407 GCA_963623245.1 Parabacteroides merdae | reverse complement strand
CGCTTTGATTAAGCTGATACTGAAAGATACGTATTCCAGCAGGAAGGAAACAGTAAAGCCGAAAACAGCCAATGATTTTGGCATGATAAGCCAATAACTTATGCGGCGAACTACACTAAGAACTCGCAGGGCGCTGATGTTCTGCAGCCTCGTACCTATAACCCTATAACCCTATAACCCCATTTCTCGCCGTGCGAGTATAGCAAAACCCCGCCAATTGGCGGGGTTTGCTATATAAGCCGATTGTATTCGGCCTACATTCAACCTCAGGCCTTGGCTGGCGCGTTGACATCCTTCGGCAGAGCCTTCTTGGCAGCATCCACGATGGCCTTGAAGGTCTCAGGGTCGCTCACAGCCAGTTCGGCCAAGGCGCGGCGATCCAGCTCGATGCCAGCAGCCTTCAGACCTTGGATGAAGCGATTGTAGGTGATGCCTTCGGCGCGGACGGCAGCGTTGATACGCTGAATCCACAGCTTACGAAAATCACCCTTGCGAGCCTTACGGTCGCGGAAGTTGTAGTTAAAAGAGTGGAGCAGCTGCTCCTTGGCCTTGCGGTACAAACGGGAACGCTGACCGCGATAGCCGGACGCCCTTTCGAGGACGACGCGACGCTTCTTATGAGCATTAACTGCGCGTTTGACACGTGCCATAATCTATTCCTTCGCTTTCTTTGACGAATGTCTTAAACAGTTCTCTCACTTGCTCAGCATGCGGTTGAGCTTCTTGGCCTGTGCTGTAGGAACAACCTGATCGGCCTTCAAAGCACGACGCTTGCGAGCGGACTTGTGTTCGAGATTGTGGCGCATGGCGCTACCGACCTGCATCAGCTTGCCAGTGCCAGTGCGACGAACTCGCTTGGAAGCGGCGGAATTACTTTTCATCTTCGGCATTGCTGCCCTCCTTATCGGTGTGCTTCTTGCTGGAAGTCTTGGTGATGGCTTTACGCGTTGAAGCTGATTTGCTTGCTGTCTTAGTAGAAGCTTTACTGCCGGTCTTGCTGGCGGCTTTATCGTCAGCTTTGCTGGCAGAAACCTTACTGTCAGACGCTTTGCTAGCAGTCTTGTCTGCGCCAGCCTTGGGCGCAACCGTGGACTTCGCTTCAGCCGCAGCCTGAGCCTGAGCCTCCTGCTTGGCCGCAAGACGCGCAGCCTGACGCGCCTGACGTTCGGCGCGGGAGGTGGCGCCGCGACGGCGCTGCTCGGACTGAGTGTGCACCTTCTTACCCTTGGGCGCAAGCGTCATGATGATGTTGCGTCCCTCCTGCTTGGGCTGATATTCGATGGTGCCGTATTCCTCCACATCTGCCGCAAGACGCTGCAGCAGCTCCACGCCTCCGATGGGGCGGGACTGCTCGCGGCCGCGCAGCATGATGGTGACCTTAACCTTGTCTCCGCCGTTGAGGAAGCGGACCACATGCCCCTTCTTCACTTCGAAGTCATGGTCGTCAATCTTCAAACGGAAACGGATTTCCTTGATTTCAGCCGTGCTCTGATTGCGGCGAGCTTCACGAGCTTTGATTTTCTCGTTGTACTTGTATTTGCCGTAATCAATAAGCTTGGCCACGGGAGGCTTGGCGTTGGGCGCCACCTCGACGAGATCGAGGTTCGCTTCTTTCGCTAGATTCAATGCCACTGAGGTTGCAATGACACCCACCTGCTCGCCCTTCGGGCCGATCAGGCGCACCTGCGAGACACGAATCTCGTCATTAATGCGTGGTTCGTCGCTGATGATGACTCCATTCCTCATATATTTCACGTAGCGGGAACTAGCGAGGAAGTCTATTTCAGCATTCCGGTTTCAAGGCACAGCACGCCTTCAAAAAACGCGCACTGAACAAACAAGTTCCGAGCAATAGAACTTATGCCCTGAACCCGAAGCCCTGAAAGGCTTCCAGGTGGGGTTGCCCCGCTTTCTTGATTTCTCAAGCCTTGCAAGATAATACCACACCCCCCGACAAAGCCCACCGACCAGCCTCGCGGAATTCGGCGGGCACGGTACACTTGGGTGACCATGAGCGAGATATGCGTGGTGTTTGGCGCTGGGGAGTATTACGACGAGCAGCCAGTGGTGCCGCAAGGCGCGTTCGTGGTAGCGGCCGACGGCGGACTGGATCATGCGCGATTACTTGGCGTTGCGGTCGATGTGACGGTGGGCGATTTCGATTCGATTGCCGGTTCGATGCCGCAGCGTGACGGGCATATCGTCACACTGCCGGCCGAGAAGGATGATTCCGACATGCTGTCCGCCTTAAAAATCGGATGGTCGCAAGGCGGGCGCATATTCCACATCTACGGTGGTCTCGGCGCGCGTATCGACCACTGTATCGCCAACATTGAACTCATGGCACTGTTGGCCGAACACGGCGGCATCGGCTTGTTGCATGGCGACGGGCATATTGTCACCGCCGTATGTGACGGCGCCTTGCAATTCGAACAAAACGACGTGCCAGCTGGTCGTATGCTCTCGGTGTTCGCCCACAGCGACAATGCATACGGCGTAAGCGAATTGGGCTTGAAATATGAAGTGACAAATATGACGATGAGCAGAACCCAAGTGGTGGGTTTGAGCAACGAGTTTCGCGACGGACTGCCCGCCACCATCGAAGTGCAACGCGGCACGCTTATCGTCACGTTTCCCACCGAAGCGCCGTTGCCGCAGTTGCTCTCACATCACTCTTTTCAAGGCGATTTAGGAGAACTTGACACCAAGGCATCAGCATTCCTGCATCAATAAGCAAAATCGTGCCGCTACCCCGCGTTTACACCCGCCTGAAGTACAGGAGGGGCACTACAGTAAGAGACGTTGGTTAAACAGTGGTTCGGGGCGCTTGAGCGCATGCCGAACCTTCCCCAAGGGAGAATTACATGACAGTTAAGATTGGTATCAACGGCTTCGGTCGCATCGGTCGTCTCGCTTTCCGCCGCATTTTCGAGCTGCAGGCTCGCGGCGGTCAGGCCGGCGATATTGAGGTTGCCGCCATCAACGACCTGACGTCCCCCGCCGCCCTTGCTTACCTGCTGAAGTACGACAGCACGCACGGCGTTTTCCGTCACGATGACGGCACCCCTGTTGCGGTGACATCCACCGAGGACTCCATCGTGGTGGATGGCAAGGAATATAAGGTCTACGCCGAGAAGGATGCCAACGACATCCCGTGGGTCAAGAACGACGGCGTCGAGTATGTGCTCGAGTGCACCGGCTTCTATACTTCTGCTGAGAAGTCCCAGGCTCACATCAACGCCGGCGCCAAGAAGGTGCTGATTTCCGCTCCGGCCAAGGACGCGGACACCCCGACCGTCGTGTTCGGCGTGAACCACGAGATTCTCAAGTCGAGCGACGTGATCGTGTCCGCCGGTTCCTGCACCACCAACTCCATGGCTGCCATGGTCAAGCTGCTGAACGACAAG
>CAVFKU010000078.1:0-7316 GCA_963623245.1 Parabacteroides merdae | reverse complement strand
CCAAGCTGTCGGACTGTCAGCCCGGCAATGACGATGTGGCCGAACTGTTCATCGTCGAGGGTGATTCCGCGCTCGGTACCGCCAAGGCCGCCCGCAACGCCGGATTCCAAGCACTGCTGCCGATTCGAGGCAAGATTCTCAACGTGCAGAAGGCTTCGATTACGCAAATGCTGTCGAACAAGGAATGCGCGGCCATCATCCAGGTGGTGGGCGCCGGTTCCGGCCAGAGCTTCGACATCGAACAGTCGCGGTATCACAAGGTCATCATGATGACCGATGCCGACGTGGACGGCGCACACATCCGCATTCTGCTGCTCACGCTGTTCTATCGCTACATGCGCCCGCTGATCGAACACGGCTATGTCTACGCCGCCGTGCCGCCGCTGCATCGCATTGCGCTGACCGGCTCGCACAAGGGCGAATACATCTACACGTATTCCGACGACGAGTTGGCCGGCAAACTGGCCGACTTGGAGGCCAAGCGCATCACGTACAACGATGACATCCAGCGATACAAGGGCTTGGGAGAGATGGACGCCGACCAGCTGGCCGACACCACCATGGATCCGCGCACGCGCATGCTGCGCCGCATCCGCATGGAGGACGCTGAAGAAGCCAGCAAGATTTTCGACCTGCTCATGGGCGACGACGTGCCCCCACGCAAGGCCTTCATCGTCGACAACGCCGACGATTTCGACCGCTCCAAAATCGACACCTGATCCACGGTTCATTCACCGCCATTTCAGTTTTACATACTGTCCATTCCCTAAAAATTGAACAAATCCTTTATCTCGCAAAAACTGTAGTTGTTGTCTAATTTTAGGTTTGACATTATGATTTTCGGGATGTTTCAGTTGCAGTTCCTTTTCAAAGCAATACACATCCCGCAAGGTGAACTGTTGAGCGCCGATCCTGTTTATGTCCCACAGCGGGGACAATACATATTTCTTCTGACCCAATCTTCGGTTAGTACTCGTGCAATTTGTGATTTAGATCGATATTTTGCAATTATGGACTGATCGCATTTTAGATCCATAGCTACAATCTCCAGAAATAATTATGTGACAAACAAGACTTCTTGCGCCCTTTCGTTCAAACTATCATTATCAACAAACTTTGCAGGTTTGAATCCGTTCTTCATTGGTAAACAGAATTTTTTTGAATATGGCGGAGTGATGTGTAATAGCTGGCAGATGGTGCCAGACCAAGTTCCGCGTGTCACCGATGTTAGATAGCATGGTGTTATCTGGATTAGACGCGAGAGAAGGTCGGGTGGTGTACGGTGATGGCGCGGGAGAAGCGATGGATCGCCATATTGATTGGCGTTGTGGTCACGGTCAGCCTTATTGCTCTCATGCTTGCAGGAATGCTCGTGTTCCAGCATTATGCAATGCATCACGCTGTTGATAGGGGATATTACAGCGCGTCTGCAAACTCTGGTTCGTCGCAAGATGGCAGATCTGAAGGTTCCGGTGCCTCTCAGGGTGGATCTTCCGGTAATTCTGATAATTCTGCAAACTCCGGCTCGTCACAAGGTGAGGCTTCCAGCAATATCACTGTGGATGAGGCCAAGCAGATAGCTCTGAATCACGCCGGTGTGACAGCTGATGAGGTGACTTTTGTTGAAGCCAAGCGGGATTACGACGACGGTCGACTGCTCTATGAAATCGAGTTCGTTGTTCCTTCCGGCAACGCCTATAAGGAATACGGATACGAAATCGCTGCATCTGATGGCAACATTCTCAGTTACGACCATGACATTGAGGGCTATCCCACGCACTGAACTCAAATTTTGAGTCATGCGCGTGAGCTGCGCTATGCATTTTGAATTACATCACTGAGCTATGCTCGCACTTGGGGTAGAGCGAAGATTGCCAGTGAGAATGCGTGTGACTGCATCTGTTATGTGTGGTCTCAACGATTTTTCGCCAGTGCTCTCTTGACGCTGGCGGCTTTCATTCACGTACAAGTAGTTTATTTGGTCTGGCGCGTGTCGGGGGGTTGCAATCCGATAGACTATGACATCGTTATCATGCCGAGTTTACAAAAGGAGAACAGTCATGGCGAGTTTGCTGTTGGCGGTGATTTATGTGGCGTTTATCAGCCTCGGCTTGCCTGATGCCATGCTTGGTGCGGCCTGGCCAGCCATGAGCCCGGATCTGGGCGCGCCGCTGTCCTGGGCCGGTGGTATTTCGATGACCATTTCCGCGGGCACCGTCGTCTCCGCGCTGCTATCCGACAGAATGACCTTACGTTTCGGCGCGGGTAAAGTCACCGCGGTGTCCGTGGGGCTTACCGCCGCGGCGCTCGCTGGCTTCTCGTTCGCGCCGAATTACTGGGTGCTGCTCGCCATCGCTGTCCCTTACGGCTTGGGTGCTGGCGGCGTGGACGCCGCGCTGAACAACTACGTTGCCATCCACTACGAGAGCAAGCATATGAGCTGGTTGCACGCCATGTGGGGCTTGGGTATGCTTACCGGCCCGTATGTGATGGGCTTCGCGCTCGGCCACGGCCAAGGCTGGGGCTGGGGGTACCGCTATATCGCCATCGTCCAGATTGCGCTGACGGCTCTGCTGGTGTTCAGTCTGCCATTGTGGAAGCAGCGTAAAGGCGTCGTTGCGCAGTCGCAAACCGAGGAAGAGTCCGCCCGTAAACCCCTTGGGTTTTTCGAGGTGCTGCGCATTCGCGGCGCCAAGGAGATCCTGTTCATGTTCCTCTGTTATTGCGCCATCGAAGCGACATCGATGTTGTGGGCCAGCAGCTACATGGTGCTCGCGGACGGCTTGGACAAAACCACTGCAGCCATGTGGGCCAGCTTCTTCGGCATCGGTATCACCGTCGGACGTTTGCTCAGCGGCGTGCTGACCATGAAGTTCGACGACCCGACCATGATTCGCATCGGACAGGTCGTGCTGTTCCTTGGCATCGTGCTGCTGTTCGTTCCGCTGCCCGCCCATATCGCCACCATCACGGGACTCATGCTCATCGGTCTTGGTTGTGCGCCGATCTATCCGTGCGTCATCCATTCCACCCCCGCGTATTTCGGCGAGGACAAGTCGCAAGCCATCGTCGGCATGCAGATGGCCTGCGCTTATACGGGTTCGATGCTGATGCCTCCGCTGTTCGGACTTATCGCCCAGAACATCACCATCACACTGTTCCCGTGGTATCTGCTGGTGTTCCTCGCGCTGATGGTTGTCATGCATGAATCCCTGCGCCGCAAGTGTGCGAAAGCGCTGCCTTAAGGCTGCCAATCAACGAAAAAAGACCGGGCGTCGCACCGTTGGTGAGGGTTTCTCCGCTCGGCCATCGCTCAGTCGAATGACAAGGGGCGGGGCAGGCCCGGCGCAGTTCAAGTTCACGCCACACAGGTTGTTTTTGGTTTTGGCGAGCCGGTTTACTATGCTTGGTCTCCATGCTTGAAGAGACTGAAGAGCGTGAGAGGATACCTGAATCCGTTCGTGATCATTTGCAATCCTTAACTGATGCCAGTGGTTCGATTGTTGTAGTCGGTTCAATGAATGCAGACTATACTGTTGCCACAAAGCATTTGCCCGCACCGGGCCAGACTGTTAATGGTGGAAACTTGCAGGTATTGCCTGGTGGTAAGGGAGCTAATCAGGCTTCTGCAGCGGCTCGATTGGGTGTTAATGTGTGTTTGCTTGGCGCAGTGGGTGAGGACGAAAATGCTAACTTTCTGCTGAGCAAACTTGACGAATCTGGCGTGGATACCGCGGAAATTTTGCATGAGGAGGGATCTAGCGGCACCACCATTATTACGGTGGACGCTGAAGGTGAAAACACTATTGTGTATTCGCCTGGTGCTAATGCCAAGGTGAGCGTTGGCTATGTGCAGTCACATCGAGATGTGATTGCTGGTTGCGCAGTACTGGGGTTGTGCTTGGAAAGCCCGCTCGCCACGGTTATTTCTGCTGCGCAGGTAGCGCACGAGGCTTCAGTGACTGTTGTGTTGAATAATTCGCCATTTATGGACGAACTGCCGCATGAGTTGATCGAATCTGTTGATATTCTGATTGTTAATCAGCACGAAGTCGCGCGACTGCTTGGCTTGCCAGAGGCAGATATTGCTGCAATTGACTGGTATGAGGCGGTGAATCGTTTCTCTGATTACGGGTTCGATCGCGCGGTGGTTACGCTGGGAGCTTCCGGCTCTGTGGTGATCGAAAACGGCACTTGGCATCGTGTTTCCGCGGTGCAGGTCAAATCCGTGGACACTACCGGCTGCGGCGACGCTTTTATGGGTACGTTGCTTGCCGGTCTCGCTGCAGGGAACACGCTGTTGCAGTCCGCGCAAATGGGCTCATATGTTTCAGCATATGCCGCCACTAAACTCGGTGCACAGTCAGCATATGGCACTGTGGGTGAGATTGTCGGCTATTTTGATGGCGTCGATTTGGGGGCAGCTTAAACGCTATCCAACGAAGGTGATGTGTGCCGCCAACTCAGTGCCTGAGCCGTCACGGCGCATATCTGGCTTGGGAAGCTCGACAGGGGAGCCGCCATCGGTGGAGGCACGTAGCGGATACAGCCCCACCCAAGCACAGATCAGCGTGTCCTGACCTTTGAGGAAGCGTTGCGAGCGCACACCGCCTGTGGCGCGTCCCTTGGTTGGGTACATCTCCAGCGGTGTCACTTTCGCGGCTCCGTTTTCTGTGCCGGCAAGTGCTTCAGAATCACCGGCTACGGTGAGCACCACTGCGCCTGAAGCGGAAGTCAGACCGTTGTCGCCTTCCTCATACACCCAAGTGATCTTGCCAGCGGGAACCACATTGAACGCCGCCACATGGCAGCCTTCCGCCAGTTTGATACCAGCCATGCCGCCCGCGGTACGCCCCTGCGGTCGCACGTTTTTTGCTTCAAAGGTCAACAACGAGGAATCCGACGAAACGAACACCAAGCGGTCGTCGTCCGCGGCTGCGGCAGCGAACACCACTTCGTCGCCGTCCTTCAGTTCGATGACGGGCCAAGAATCCATCGTGGTCGGCGCCTCGCGGTTCCAGCGTTTGACAATACCGTCACGTGTTCCGATGGCCAGCGGCGGCAGAACATCAGCTTCGGTGTCAGTGCTGGCGTCGTCGCCGTTCGTGGCCGTCTGCATCGAAATGGCGGTAATGACCTGTTCGCCATGCACCGGCTCGGTGCTTTGTGTCTGCCCAATCAGTTCGCCTGCCTTGACGCCGTTTGTCACACTCAGCGTGGTTGAGGCCCCGATGACAGGCAAATCAGCCACATGCGCCAACACCAGTCGTCCTGCCGAGGTTACCAGCGCATACGAAGCCGTGGTCGATGTGGGGAACATCGAAACGATCTGATCGTCTGATGTACGCTCGTCGGAAGCGCAGCGCGATTGGAACACGTCCATCGCACTCGGACTGGTGCGGGCGATCAACCCCGTGGCACTCATCATCACCACGCATGGCTCGTCTTCGATCTTCAGGGCACCTTCGTCGCCGCTCTTCTTAGCGGCGGCCACATCAGCCGCAGCCGAAGACACGGTGTTCGCTGATTTCGTGGCCTCAAGTGCTGTGGCGGAAACACCCGAAACGCCTTCGGCGACAACGGGGTGGAGCGCACCATCGTCGCCCGTGTCCAGCAGCACGGTGCGACGTGGCGAGCCATATTCGGCCACCGCCTTGTCCATTTCATCCACCACCACGCGGTCGAGCTCGGCTGCGGAAGCCAGAATGCGCTCCAGCTCCTCGATGCGCTTGTTCAGCTCGTCGCGCTCGGCCTCAAGCTCGATGCGGCTCATGCGCGTCAGACGGCGCAGACGCAAGTCGAGAATGTATTGCGCTTGAATATCATCAAGATCGAACACGGCCATCAGGCGGCTCTTGGCGGCATCGGCATCGTCTGATGAACGAATCACCTGAATGACCTCGTCGATGTCGACCATCGCCAACAACAGACCATCCACCAAGTGCAGACGTTCCATCGCCTTCGTGCGACGGTATTCGCTGCGACGGCGAATCACCACGCGGCGGTGGTCGATCCACACCGTGAGCATCTCCTTCAATCCCATGGTGTGAGGCCGTCCGTCCACCAGCGCCACGTTGTTGATGGCGAAGTTGTCTTGCAGAGGCGTGTGTTTGAGCAGCTGTGCGAGTACGGCGTGCGGGTCGAAGCCGGTTTTCAGCTCGATGACCAGTCGCGTGCCGTTATGTCGGTCACTCAAGTCGATTGCGCCGGAAATGCCTTCGAGCTTGTGGTTCTTCACACCCTCAGAAATACGCTCCAACACCTTCTCTGGGCCCACCATGTACGGCAGTTCGGTGACGACAATGGCCTGTTTGCGGGCGGTGACGTGTTCGACATGGGTGGTGGCGCGCGTGGTGAGGGTGCCGCGTCCTGTTTCGTACGCCTCGCGGATGCCGTCGCGCCCGATGATCATGCCGCCGGTCGGCCAGTCGGGGCCGGGCACGTAGCGCATGAGTTCCTCGAGCGAAGCGCCAGGATTGGACATCAGGTGCTTGGCGGCGTTGACCACTTCGCCGAGATTGTGTGTGGCGAGGTTGGTGGCCATGCCCACGGCGATGCCCGAGCCGCCGTTGACCAGCAGGTTCGGGATGGCCGCTGGCAGCACGGTCGGCTCTTTGAGCTTGTTGTCGTAGTTCGGCGTGAAATCGACGGTGTCCTCGTCGATGTCCGCGTTCATGCCCAGCGCGGCCGGGGCCAAGCGCGCCTCGGTATATCGGGAGGCCGCCGGTCCGTCATCAAGGGAACCGAAGTTGCCGTGCCCGTCCACCAACGGCAGACGCATGGCGAACGGTTGCGCCAAACGCACCATTGCCTCATAGATCGCCGAATCGCCGTGCGGATGGAGCTTGCCCATCACTTCGCCCACCACGCGGGCGGATTTCATATATGGGCGCTCGGGCGTCAAGTTCATTTCGCCCATCTGATAGACGATGCGTCGCTGCACCGGCTTCATGCCGTCTCGGGCGTCGGGCAGCGCACGTGCGTAGATTACCGAATATGCATATTCGAGGAATGATTTGCTCATCTCCTCGTTCAGCGGCGTTTCGACGATGTTCTCTTTCACCGTGCGTGGATCGTAGGCCGGTGCTGCCGGTTTGCGGTGTGATGCCATGCTTGTCAAGCTCCCTATACGTTGCAACCTGAACCATACTAGCGTCTCGAAGCGTCAATGCCGGTGATGACGCGGCGAACTTTTCTTCTCGTCATTGGCGTTGATAAGATGCTCTATTGAAATTCCCATCGTGCGCGTGGCAGAAGTGAGACATGTGAGAATAGGACTGGTGAGGATATGCCGGATGCTGACGACCTGCTAAGGC
>CAVFKU010000077.1:0-7517 GCA_963623245.1 Parabacteroides merdae | reverse complement strand
ACGACCAACGCGACCAAGGTAACGCATCTTTCCCTTTACCTTTCACAACACAGCCCAAAACAGCGATTGATTAGAGATTAGGATAATCGTTTTTGCTGGGCATTCGCGCATTGTTCAGCCCCCAGAGAAGGAAAACGAGGGCGACCCCCTAAGGTAAGAAAGCCGTAATTTTTAAGGCAAAAAATCAACAGGGGGGGGGGCAGCCATTTTCCCCTACCAACCCCCATAATTCCCAGCTTAGGGGTGAAACCGCTTTCACTATCCACCAGCAAAACCGCTCATTGTCATCGCGAGCATGGGCCGAATCCTGCAGTCAAAAATCGTACTGAATGCGCAATAGGTCTAGCCAAAAACTTTTCAATTCGTTGGCGTCTTGCTCGAAATAACAGGAACAGTGATGTGAGCAGCGCGCAGCATTGCGCAAATATAGCCCCTAGGTTAGGATGGAGAGTAACCCCCTTTTGAGAAGTGGATTTACATCATGAGAAGTAGCAGAGAACACAATAAAATTCAGGTCGGCATTGTCGCGACTTTCCTCGCGCTTGCCTTCGCAGTCATTGCCCCTACGAACGCTTTTGCGGAAACCGTCATCGAAGATGGAGTTGATTCAACTGTAACCATCATGCTGGTAGACAGCGCAGCAGACAGTGCTCAAACTGCCGGCAAAGAAGGCGCGACCGGCAATGCAACTAACGAGACTAACGCGAGCGAGACTGGCAAAGCCGACGAGGCCAGCAAAGCGGGCGATTTGAGCAATGTTGCAAGTGAATCTGCCCAAGATAACAGCGAGGCACAAACCTCGGTTTCGCAAGCCAGCAGCACCGAGCAAACCAAGCCGGCGGCCAAAAATGCCAGCACTGCAAATGGGCATCTTGCACTCACCGGCAACGTGGTGTTTATGCCCGTAACCGCGCTCCTGCTCTTGTTGGCAGGAGCTGCCTATTTGCGCTCTCGCAGCAAGCATGAGGCTCTAGCAGAGTCAGGCGCTGTATCGTCACAACGCGCACATAATGTGGTGCTGAAAACTGCAGTTGCACTATCGCTTCTTGCACTAGCCGTGTTTGGCGCACTCTCCGGCGAAACACCAGCAAGCGCGACGAACATTAAGAGCAAAATCACTTTTTCTTCAGCCGTCACCGTTGATGCTAGCGGCAATGTGCAAACCGCTACTGTGACAGCGCACAACAACAGCGCGAAGGAAATAACTGTAGAGAATGCGCTGTCGTCAACTAAGCTGCCGGGCTGGACTGCCACGTTTGATCAGCCCACTATTAAAGCCGGCGAAAGCGTCACTGGCACTTGGAATGCGGCAACGATTTCGGACGACTTGTTGGAGCAGGTAAAAGACAGGGGAAGCGCAACGGTCACATTCCCTGCGTCAGTGTCTTACGACAATCGAGAGATAACAGACGCGGCAGGCCGAGTGGAAACACTTGACCCTTCGGTAACGCCTT
Organism: Parabacteroides merdae; assembly: GCA_963623245.1. Classification (GTDB taxonomy): domain Bacteria; phylum Actinomycetota; class Actinomycetes; order Actinomycetales; family Bifidobacteriaceae; genus Bifidobacterium. The sequence continues at coordinate 6,063 of CAVFKU010000077.1, read as the reverse complement.
GTGCTGACGCATCCATTACAGTGAGCAATCCTGACGGCAATACGGTTGCAGGTGCCACCATCGAAATTGATAAGCAAGGCACAATTAATGTGACACTGCCGCAGTCGCAGAAGAATAAGAGCGTTGTCATCAAGGCTGAAGATCAAGACAACAAGAACATCGCCAACAAGCTAGTTAGCGTGAAGAACGCTGACAGCACACTGCGCGGAAAAGCAACCCTAGCAGCTGACGGCACAGCCACATTCCGCAATGGCAATGATGAAATTGATTTCTCCAATGCGGTTGTTGACACAACAAACAAGACTTACAACGGCAAGCAGATTACGCCGAGCGCACGCATAACAGGCTTGAAAGCCGACACAGATTATCGCGTAACCTACGGCACAAACACGAATGCGGGTACCGGCTCAATCACCATCACTGGAATTGGTTCGTACACTGGTTCTAAGACCTACACGTTCACCATCGCAAAAGCTCCTGTCACGCCAACAAGCAGTGAAGAGAACGGCTTCAGCGTCACTACAACGATTAACAAGAGCTTGAGTGATGTTGCTTCCTTGTTGCCGAAGACTTACGGCAACAAGGCTGGCGTGTTTGCAATCACGAAGGACAGCAACGGCAAGGCGGTCACCTCAAGCACTTCCGTTGGTAGCGCAATACGAACCGCCAAGTACTACGCCACCTTCACGCCGAACGATGGCACAAATTACAGAGCTACAGAAAATATTGTTGTCAACGTGAGCGTGACAGGCAATTCCTCTGTCAACACCAAGATCAAAGTTGGCGATTACATCAAACTCGGCACCTACAAGGGGCAAACCATTGTTTGGCGTTGCGTCTCCATCGACAACAACGGCCCTCTGATGCTCGCCGACAAGGTGCTCGACACCCTGCCGTACGACGCAACAACAAGCGATAATTCCAAGACCGCTTCACACAGCCGTAACGGCAAGCGTGCAACATACGGTTCCAACCATTGGCGCGACAGCAACATGCGCTCGTGGCTAAACTCCGATGCGATTGCTAGCAAGGTTGATTGGCTCTGCGGCAATGCTCCTAAGGCTGGAACCGTGAAGACCAACCCCTACGCCGACAAGGCTGGGTTCTTGAATGGATTCACACAGGCGGAGATTAATGCAATTCGGACGACTGAACATCGTTCCATTGTGTCTCACCCTGAATATGCAGCAGGATATATTGATGGTGCTGGCACCGACCTTCCAGAGAACTACGACATTGCAACGGTCGCAGAAGGCTATGAGAAGGCTTACGCCGAGAACATCATCGATAAAGTGTTCCTACTGGATGTCAAGCAGCTGAACACCGTCTATACCAATCTGGGCAATTACTACATCGCACAGAACACCTCCAATGTGAGTTGGCCTTACTGGTTGATGACGCCGGTCACTGACTGCAACCATGACATGCGTTATGTGGAATCAAAGGGAGAGATTCGCCGAATTTCGCCAAATGAGGGCTATCTCGGCGTGCGTCCTGCATTTTATCTCGACGTTGACCACTACCAGACTTCTTCTGGCAATGGCACCGCCAATAGCCCGTATATCGGCGACGCCAAGAGCAAGCCTGCGGACACAACGCAGATTTCTGGCGCAACCAAGAACACCGGAGAAGACAACTGGGATATCGACACCGACAATAACTTGCAGCTCACTTTGGGGACGAATTATTCCTCTGACGGAACATATGCGAACCCTGTTGTGCCGGTGTACACAATTCAAAAGCCGCGCAGCGACACCCAGAACATGGTCATCATCTTCTGTGCCGATGGCTACAAGAAGAGCGAGATGTCGAAGTTTATCAGCGACGTCAAGCGAGTGTGGCAAGGCACGTTACAAAAGGAGCCATACAAGTCCATGGCAAACCTGTTTAACGTGTACGCGCTGTGCACCTCGTCGGTGGATCACTTCGGAAGCGGCAACACGTTCTTCGATGTTGTGGGCACGTACAACTCCGCCTATATTTCCAACAATAAGGGCAGCTGGAAGAACCACATTTTGGAGCGCTGCATTGGCCCGAATTTCATTGAGAAGTTCCACGATGCGCACGTCCCGAATACCACCGATCCCAACAACATTGATATTTGGGGAGATGAGAATGCGGCGTTCCGCTATGTGTACAATCACATCAGCCAGTTCGTCGTGCTTGGCAACAGCGGCACCTATTTCGGTGGCTGCAACAAGAACGTCAAGGTTGGTCTGAACTACATTGTGGCTCCGGCAAACTACACTGACGCTTCCTATATTCTCACGCATGAGCTTGGGCACGGTTTGTTCAACTTGGGCGATGAATATACGTACAGCTTCACGCCTGTTGGCTCGTCTCAGGATTCAACATGGCTGAATGCGTCGTATACCGCCAACCCAGAGCAGGTGAAGTGGAAGAATATGCTGGGCTTCAGAAACACATATTCTTGCCCGCACTATGACGGTTCGTACATCTATAACCCGAGCCACATGTGCATTATGGAAAACAACACCTACACTGACTTCTGCGATGTCTGCAAGCTGCAAATGTTCAAGCGAGCAAGCCAGCTTGTCAGCGGCGTATCGTCGCTGTATGTTGCCGAGCCTGAAGTCAAAGAAGTTACGGGCGCATATTCCAAGCTCTCAGACTTCTCAGATGCAACAGGCTATGGCTATAACAAGTACATAACAGACAGAAACAGTCGCCTGTTGAGTGGCAGTTATAAGAACCGCTTCAGCTCTGCCTTGAAGGGCAAGTCTGTTGAGATGCGAACTATTGTGCAGAACCTGTCTGACAAGTCCTCCCGCAAGGTGACGCTGAAGATGTGGGTTCAGCGCAAGGACGGCTCGATTGCCACAACAACAAGTGGCAAGCAGCTCACAGCTGAACAGACCTATGAAGTGCCTGCGTGGGATGAGAAGCCCAACTTCTTCCCGAAGGGTTATCAGGATCATTACGGCACGAACTTTGATTCAGGTCTGAAGAACTGCACGCTGACCTACAGCATTCCAACCGATGCCGATATTCAGAGCGGAGACACGATTGCGTTTACAGTGGTGGATGCAAACACCAACGAAACACTTGCAACAGAAACGCTCTGACGGTCTAACGTTCACTTTGTGAGCGTTAGACAATGAAAGCCGAGGTCGTATGGCCTCGGCTTTTGTGTAATGCTAAAGCGTTGTGATACTTAGACACTATGCTGAGCACTGCAATGCCAAACGGTATGGTTTACGGTATGGGTTATTTGTTCTCAGCAGTAAAGGTTTCCTGCTCACTGCCACAGGCCAATGGTGAGCGGGTGATATTCAACGATATTTCACTTAACGTCTCTTCTGGTGAAATAGTTGATTTAACAGGACCTTCTGGCGCCGGCAAAAGCAGTCTACTAACCGCATTCGCCATGCTGAATCCGAACGCGCACGGCGAATTTACCCTTCAGAAAAAGAGCTGGCGCGAGTTCAGCGTTCAGCAGTGGCGAGCTCAAGTTGCCTATCTGCCGCAAAAACCCATACTTATAGGGCAAACCGTAGCACAGGCCATTCGACTGCCATGGACACTGTCTATTCGCAACACCACCAAAGAAACCCCCGCAGCAAAAACACACCTGCGTTCCCTATTCGCTCAATCTCAAGCAAAGGCTGACCTCATGTTACCCGACCAACGCATTCGGCAAATGCTTGACACTTTGGGGTGTGAAGACATCGATCTTGACCGCGCCCCGCACGATTTGTCGGGCGGCCAGGCGGCGCGAGTCAGCTTGGCGCGCACATTGTTAACTGAGCCGAAAATGCTGCTGGCTGATGAGGTGGACGCAGGATTGGACGACGCCAACGCCGACAAGGTGGCGGCTATTATGGCAAGCGCCGCCACGAAAGGCATGTCCATCATTCGCATCAGACATCGCCCACCGGATGGACGCGCTTCGCGCATCCTCATGCTGCAAGACGGACGCCTCACTGTCACCTCGGCACGCAAAGAGGACTTGGCACGCAAAGGGGACTTAACACACAAAGAGGGCCTAGTATGAACGGCAACTATTATTCCATCGACATTTGGGGTCTGCTTATCGCGTTGGCAATGGTCGCTGTTGCGGCTGGCATTTCAGGCATCATGCGCATGAATATTGGCAAAACGCTGCTCTGGTCGTCATGCCGCGCACTGCTGCAACTGTGCGCGATGGGCTTCATCATGGCGTTCGTTATCAAGTCAAACAACCCGTGGCTTGTGCTAGCTCTTATCGCCGTCATGCTGGTAGCCGCCGTGCAGATTACCCTGTCGCGCGCCACGGGCGTACCGAAGGGCATGGCTGGGCCGGTACTGCTCAGTCTGGTCGTCACGATGCTTATCATGGTGTCGCTGGTCACCGAACTTATTATCCGGCCGCAACCGTGGTACGCACCGCAGCTCGTGGTGCCGCTAACCGGCATGTTGTTAGGCAACACCGTTTCCACTTTGGCTGTTGGACTATCGCGCTTCTTTGAAAGCATGAGAGAACGACGCGACGAGGTGGATACGCTACTCGCACTCGGCGCCACGCCATGGGAGGCAGCACGCCCCTCCATCGTCTCGTCAATTCGCCTTGGGCTGCTGCCCACCACCGCCTCACTGGCTTCTGCCGGAATCGTCACCGTGCCAGGCATGATGGCTGGGCAGGTAATCGCGGGCGGCAATCCCATTGAGGCTGCGAAATACCAGTTTCTGATTCTGGCTGTTATTGCCGCTCTGACGTTGCTTGCGGACAGCTTGATTATGTTGATGGTTTACAGAAAGTGCTTCACCAAGGACGATCAGTATCAGCCGGTCAGATAAGCGCCGCCTATTTATGCGAAAACGCCTCCTAGAGAAGGAGGCGTTTGACGGTGAGCGCGGCGAAAAATCGCGGCTACTTGATATCTGGATCATCCTTGTCGATGGTGCCGGTCGCCTTGCCAATGGCCTTCAAACCGTGATAGGCAACGAGCACAACGATGGTGCCGATGGCAATGCCGTTGAACTGCACACCAGAGACGGCGAACGTGAAGTCGGCAATACCGATAATCATCACGATAGCCGCCGTCATCACGTTAAGCGGCTTGTCAAAATTAACATTGTTCTCAACCCAGATGCGCACGCCTATCATGCCAATCATGCCATAAAGCAACGTGGTCACACCTCCGAGCACTCCGGCTGGAATAGTGTTGATAATCGCGCCAAACTTTGGGCACAGCGACAAAATAAGCGCGAACGCGGCAGCACACCAGTAGGCCGCTGTGGAATACACCTTAGTGGCGGCCATCACACCGATATTCTCGCCGTAGGTGGTGGTGCCTGAACCGCCACCAAAACCTGCGAAAGCAGTGCCCAAGCCGTCGGCAAGCAAAGCTGTGCCCATCTGACCGTCGTAATCACGGCCAGTCATCTGAGCCACAGACTTAACGTGCCCCACATTTTCAGCGATCAGTACCAGCACCACAGGGATGAACATGGGAAGAATCGAGAAATCAACTTGCGGAAGATGGAACTGCGGCAACCCAATCCAAGCAGCCTCGCCAATAGCAGAGAAATCAACTTGACCACGCACGCAGGCGTACATATAGCCCACAATCACACCAATTAGAATGTTCAATCGGCCAAGCAACCCCTTGAACAGCACAGCAATCAGCAGCACGGCAACCAGCGTGACGATGGCGGTGTCGGGAGCGGCTTTGAAATTGTTCCACACGCTCGGCGCAAGATTGAAGCCAATAATAGCCACAATGGCACCGTTAACCACAGGGGGCATGATGATATCAATCCACTTTGCGCCGGCGAAATGCACCGCAACACCAACCAAAGCCAACAGCACGCCGGTGATCATGATGCCAAACGAAGCAACGGCGATACCCTTGTTGGCAGAGGCGACCGCCGCGATCGGCGCAATAAAGCCGAATGATGAACCAAGATAGCTCGGCAGTACATTCTTGTTAATCAGCAGGAACAGCGCCGTGGACATAGCTGTGAAGAACAGCGTGGTCGAGGGGTCGAAATGCGTCAGAATCGGCACGAGGAACGTCGCGCCGAACATGGCAATGACGTGTTGCGCGCCGATTTCGGCGG
>CAVFKU010000076.1:0-7553 GCA_963623245.1 Parabacteroides merdae | reverse complement strand
GTATGCGGCTGAACAGCAGGTGTCGAAGAAAGTCACTATTAAGAACAGTGGTGATGCGACTTGCCAATCGGCGAGTGAGGGGACGGGCGGCGACTTTCCCCTCACAATAACCAATGGGGCGCACGCTGCAAGAGCGCCGCCCCATCTGGAGACCCTGATGTCATATCGGGGTCTTTTGTTCAATTGCGTGTAAGGCTATGGCGTGGAGCGCCAGATGTCAAATCCCAACTGTTTTGCTCGATTCGTTGTTGTCGGTTCAGGCAAGAACACATTCTGCTTATTTGTGCAATTAATGCGTTGTGAAGCATCTGTATTTGTGCAATTAATGCATGATATAATGTGTGAATTGGTGCAATTAATACATTGTCGGGTTGGAATATCAAGGGAGAAGACGGTGAAAAGAACCGCATTGCAGGAGCTGATGGACTGGAAGAACGGCAACCGCAGGAAGCCGCTGATTGTCTGGGGGGCGAGGCAGGTCGGCAAGACCTATCTCGTGCAGGAACTCTTCGCAAAACCCCAGTACGGGGACAACCACATTTACGTGGATTGCAAAAAGGACGACGAGATTCGCCGGTTCTGCACCGAAACCGCCAACGCGGCGAAAATCATCGAATACATCTCCCTGCGCACGGGCAAGCGGATAGACGAAAAGACGCTGCTGGTTTTCGATGAAGTGCAGGAATGCCCCAACATCATTTCGGCGCTCAAGTATTTCTGTCAGGACTTCAGGGAGATACCCGTCATCGCCACGGGTTCGATGGTGCGCATCAAACTGCAAAGGGAAACCCACAAACGGGGTGTGGGCAGCGATGGCGGGTTCCTCTTCCCCGTGGGGAAAATCAATCAGATAACGCTTCACCCCATGACCTTCGGCGAGTTCCTGATGAACGACAACGAAACACTCTACGAAGCCGTGGAAAACGCCTACAAAAACAAGCATCCATTGGAATCGCACGTTCACGACCTGACGATGGAGCGACTGTACAAATACCTGCTCGTGGGCGGTATGCCGGAAGCGGTGGAAGCCTACATCGACGGCGGCAGCCTGATTGAATCAAGGGAGATATTGAAGGTTCTGTACGACAACTACCTTGCCGACATGGAACTGTATCAGGCAAGCCAAGAAGCCATGCTGCGCTGCCGCATGTTGTTCCAAAACATCTATCGGGAGCTGAACAGGGAGTCGAAGAACTTCTCGCCCGGCCTGATTGAGGAGAAGGGCAGGACACGGGACTTCACCACTTCCATCCAGTGGCTCACGCTGGCGCATGTCGTCACCCAGTCCTTCCAACTCAAGGAGCATGTCACCATGCCGCTCATGGCGGACGGGGACAGCCGGTTCCGCTTGTTCCTTGGCGACATCGGCATGTTCTCCTATCAGAGCGGCGTCAACGCCGCCTCGTTCGTGTCGAACGAAAAGGAAAACATGCTGTCGGGCATCTTCTTCGAGAACTTCGTCGCCAATGAACTGGCGGCGGCGGGCAACAGTCTGTTCTACTGGCGAGGCAAGGCCTCCGCCGAGCTTGAGTTCATCATCGAATCGGACAGCAAACTGTATCCGATTGATGTCAAGAAGGGCAGGGGGGCGCTCAATTCCCTTGACAAGTTCGCCAATCACAACAAGTTCGACTATGCCATCAAGGTCTCCAAGAACAACTACGGCTATGACCCCGCGCACAAGCTGCTCACCGTGCCGTTCTATTTCGCCTCGTTTCTGGCGCAAGACCTCGCCAACGGAACGCCAAACTTGCCACCGGTACTCGACCTGAAGAAATACTGAAAGCCTGTACCTCAAGCTGCTTTTCGCGTGTTCGCTCTTACGGGCGCGTGTTGTTACTTATTTCCCCCACCCTCAATGTTGTTCTGCAAGCTTTTGATGCTCTCCAAGAAAGCTCTGTCAACGGCAGTCTCTTCATTGGCAATGTGAGCCCGATAAGCATCGTATTGATTCAATAACGGAATCGCTCATCTCTCAACCTCGAAGCCTTACGTGACGTATCACAGAGCAATGATACGAGCATATCCCTGCAATGAATAGAAGTGCGGCTTAATCCCCCACTAGCTACAGATACATAACTGCGACTTCATTCCTGTTAAACCGTCCACGATGACCTCGCTTTCGATTTTACGCCGGTTCGAGTTTCAGTTGTACGCCGGGTTCGATATGGAAAGGCCCATCTGTCTCTTTCAATCCAACGGAACCGGCAGTAGCGAGGTTCGAGACAGGGTTGGAAGAAGGCGCGACCCTAACCCGTTAAATAATCGAAGGACGCGTGCGGCGGCAAGACGCACCGAAGGAAGGCGTACAAAGGTACGCCGACTGAGGAGCAACGCAGAAAACGCTCCGTCCTTCAATTATCGGTAAATAGCCGAAAGATGCGTGCGGTTTCAAGACGCACCGAAGGAAGGCGTACAAAGGTACGCCGACTGAGGAGCAACGCAGAAAACGCTCCATCTTTCGGCTATTTCATGAGGTTGCGCAGGACGTATTGGAGTATCCCTCCGTTGCGGTAGTAGTCAGCCTCGCCTGGGGTATCGATGCGCACAAGAGCATCGAACTGGACAAGTGAACCATCAGTGCGGGTGGCGGTAACGTGAACCGTCTTGGGGACCTCTCCGTTGTTGAGGGCGTCGATGCCGCAGATGTCGTAGGTTTCGGTGCCGTCAAGCCCAAGGCTTTCGTAGGATTCGCCGGCGGGGAACTGCAACGGGAGCACACCCATGCCGATGAGGTTGGACCGGTGGATGCGTTCGAAGCTTTCGGTGATGACGGCTTTGACGCCAAGCATCAGCGTGCCCTTGGCGGCCCAGTCGCGTGAGGAGCCGGTGCCGTATTCCTTGCCGGCCAGTACGACGAGCGGCACGTCGTGGGCGATATAGTCGCGCGACGCCTCGAAGATCGTGGTGGGCTGCCCTGTGAGGAAATCATAAGTGAAGCCGCCCGGAGTGACTTCCTCGCCAACGGAGGCGAGCAGCTGGTTCTTCAGACGAATGTTGCCGAAGGTGCCGCGCACCATGACTTCGTGGTTGCCGCGCCTAGAACCGTAAGAGTTGAAGTCCTTCGGCTCGACACCGCGCTCCGTCAGGTATGTGCCCGCGGGGCTGTCGGCTTTGAACGCGCCGGCTGGGGAAATATGATCGGTGGTCACCGAATCGCCCAACAGTGCAAGCACACGGGCACCGTGGATGTCGCGCACCGGATCAGGCGTGGCCTTCATGCCATCGAAGAAGGTCTGGCGGCGCACGTAGGTGGAGTTCTCGTCCCAAACGAACAGCTCGCCTTCTGGCACGTCAAGACCCTTCCAACGGCGGTCGCCGTCGAACACGGAGGCGTAATCCTTTAAGAACATCTCACGGCTAACAGTGTCCTGCACCACAGCTTCAACTTCACTGTTGGTGGGCCATATGTCCTTCAAGTACACGTCTGCGCCGTCAGTACCCACGCCCAGTGGCTGGGCTGTAAAGTCGAAGTCCATCGTGCCGGCGAGCGCGTAAGCAATAACCAGCGGCGGCGAGGCCAGATAGTTCATCTTGACATCAGGGCTGATGCGCCCCTCAAAGTTGCGATTGCCGCTCAATACGGACGTGACGGTCAAATCGTTGACGTTGATCGCCTCGGAGATTTCAGGCAGCAGCGGGCCGGAGTTGCCGATGCAGGTGGCGCAGCCGAAGCCGACCAGCTGGTAGCCAAGAGCGTCCAAATCGTCCTGCAGGCCGGCGGCTTTCAGATAATCGGCCACGACCTGCGAGCCGGGTGCCAGCGAGGTCTTGACCCACGGCTTGGGGGCAAGCCCCTTGGCATGCGCGTTGCGGGCGAGAAGCCCTGCGGCGATCATGACGGAGGGGTTGGAAGTGTTCGTGCAGGAGGTGATGGAGGCGATGGCCACGTCGCCGTTCGTCAAGTCGAAGTCCCCACGGAAGTCGGTGGAGACAGCGACCGGCTGCTGTGCGGTCTTGTCGGTTTCATAAGCCGGCAGCGCTTCAGCGAACTTGCGCTTGGATTCGGCGAGCGTGATGCGATCCTGCGGGCGCTTCGGGCCGGCGATGGACGGCACGACCGTACCTAAATTAAGCTCGAGATATTCGGAGTATTGTGGCTCGACGTAATCGGGATCACAAGTGTCACCCCACAGCTTGTTGGCTTTGGCATACGCTTCGACCAGCGCGACCTGTTCTTCTGTCCGGCCTGTCAGACGCAGATAGTCGAGCGTGATGCCATCGATCGGGAAGATGCCGCAAGTGGAGCCAAACTCGGGGCCCATGTTGCCGATGGTGGCGCGGTTGGCCAGCGGCACGGAAGCGATGCCTTCGCCATAGAATTCAACGAACTTGCCGACCACGCCGTGCTGGCGAAGCATGTCGGTGATGGTCAGCACCACATCGGTGGCGGTGACACCTTCGGGAATGGAGCCGGTGAGCTTGAAACCGACAACGCGCGGCACAAGCATGGAGATGGGCTGGCCAAGCATGGCCGCCTCGGCCTCGATGCCGCCCACACCCCAACCGAGCACGCCCAAGCCGTTGACGGTGGTGGTGTGCGAATCGGTGCCGACGCAGGAATCAAGGTAGGCCAAGGTCTTGCCATTGGCTTCATTTCTATCGCCAGTTTGAACCTTGGTCATCACAACCTTGGCGAGGTATTCGATATTGACCTGATGAATAATGCCGGTTCCCGGCGGCACCACGCGGAAGTTCTTGAACGCTTGCTGCCCCCAGCGCAGGAACTGGTAGCGTTCGCCGTTGCGCAGGTATTCGATGTCCATGTTGCGTTCAACAGCATCAGCAACGCCGTATTTATCGATCTGCACCGAATGGTCGATCACCATGTCGGATTGCACTTGGGGGTTAATCACCTCAGGATCGCCACCCAAGTCTTTAACTGCGTCGCGCATGGTAGCTAAGTCAACAACGCAGGGCACACCGGTGAAGTCTTGCATCACCACACGCGAGGGGGTGAACTGAATTTCATGACTCGGCTCGGCAGACGGATCCCAATCAAGCAGCGCTTTGACGTGGCTGTCAGTGATGTTCGCGCCGTCGATGTTACGCACCAAATTCTCGACCAGCACTTTAAGTGAATACGGCAAATGGTCAATGCTGGGCAGGTTCGCAATGGAATAGTAGTCGTATTCTTTACCGGCAACATTCAGGGTGGCAAGCTGGCTGTCCGTCAAAGACATGATTCCTCCGAAACGGTGATGCGGTTAGTCCGTAGGTGATTATCCGCTTGCCATAGTACGGGGAGGTTACATCACCCCTGGCGTGTCGGTTTGCGATATGAGACAATGCGCAATTCCTAAACACACCGCGAAGCAAACAGCCGATCCCGCAAGTGCAATCAGCGTAGGCACCAGAATATCGCCCGTGGGGACGACCAATGCGAAGAAATTCGCCACAACCGGGATACAGGCCCCTATCACACCAGCAGCCGCAAATGCAGCAACCAAAAGCCCGCGCCAACTGTTTAAGGGGCTGGCAACGCGAGCCAGAACAAAGATGCCCATCATGAACAGAATGATGGTAATCACGCCGCGTAGGGAAGTCAATTGCGCATCCGAACGCTGCACGTCCCAACCCATAACACTCGGCAAGAACCATGCGGCGCACAATACCGATAATCCTGTGGCAATACCGCCAGGCAGAGCAAAATAGACCACGCGCTTCAAAAAGCCTGGGATATAGCGCCTTGTGTTTGGTGCCAGCGCGAGAATAAAGGCTGGTATGCCGATGGTAAGCGCGCCGATGTAGGTGATATGGCGAGGCTGGTATGGAAACGGAACCTGCGTAAGTACCACACCCAACGCAATCAGCGCCGAATACACCGTCTTGACCAAAAACAGCCCGGCGACACGCTCCATATTCGCCATGACCTGACGGCCTCGAGCCACCACGTCTGGCAGATGAGAGAACTTGGAATCGACCAGCACCACTTGGGCGATGGCCTTGGTGGCCGGCGCAGCGTTGCCCATGGCAATACCAAGATCGGCTTCCTTGATAGCCAGAGCATCGTTGACTCCGTCGCCCGTCATCGCCACCACATGGTTCTGGGTGCGCAGAGCCTGGACGATGGCCTTCTTCTGGTTGGGCAATACGCGACCGAGCACGTCTACGCCTTCGAGCACGCGTGCCAGTTCGTTGATGTCGTCGGGCAGTTCGCGCGCATCCATCGCCACTGGCTCGCGTTCGCCGGTGAGCCTGACCTTGCGGGCGATGGCACCGACCGTCACTGGATTGTCTCCGGAAATCACGCGGCAACGCACGCCCTGTTGGTTAAACCACGCGAGCGTATCTTCGGCGTCGGTACGAATGCGTTCACAACACGTCACCAGAGCCACAGGGCTCGACTTGGGGTCGAGATGCGGGTTCGTTTCATAGTTGTGGGGCACCTCACCGTCGCGTTTGGCTAGCAACAGCACGCGCTCACCCTCATTGGCATATGCGTTGACCTGCGCCAACACGCCAGCGTAATCGCCGTCCAGCGTTGAAACGATCACTTCGGGGGCGCCCATGATCCACGTGGTGGAACCGCGTACAATCGAACTCCATTTGCGCGCCGACGAGAACGGGATGCGCGCATCCACCTCACCGGCGGTGAAACCCTGCTCGCCGAGCCCCTCCAGAATGGCCGCACCGGTGCCATTCGGCTGGCCCTCGTTCGACAGATCAAACAATGCCTGTTTTGCGGCTTGTTGATCCGCCTTGTCGCAGTTGTTGTTCAAGAACACCACTTGCCCCAGCCCAATGCCGCCATCGGTGATGGTGCCGGTCTTGTCGAGGTTCAGGCAGTCAACGCGCGCGAGCGTCTCGACGGATTCCAGTTCCTGCACCAGCGTGTTCCTGCGCGCGAGCCGCATGGCTGCCACCGCGAAGTTCAGCGAGGTCAGCAACACCAGCCCTTCGGGAATCATGCCCACCACGCCAGCCACGGCAGAAACTGTCGCCTGCCGCCATTTGCCGGTGGCGAGCGCCACCTCCCATCCGCCGAAGGTCTGCACCTGCGACCAGACGAGCAACACGCACAGCGGCACGACGATGAAGGTCATGAACTTCAGAATCGTGTTGATGCCCTTGTTCAGGTCTGAGACGGTTTTCTTGTATACCTTGGCCTGTGCCGTCAGCGTGGCCGCATACGAGTGCTCCCCCACGGCGATAACCTTGACCAACGCCATGCCTGAAATCGCAGTGGAGCCGGAATATACCTGGTCTCCTGGAGTTTTGCGCACGGTGCGCGATTCGCCGGTGAGCATGGATTCGTCGAGTTCCAGCCCCCAGGTTTCGACGATCCGCGCGTCGGCGGGCACCTGTTCACCGGAACGAATCCATAGCAAATCATCCAACACAATGTCGTTATGCGCAACCTCGATGTTGCGCCCCTCGCGGCGCACCACATAATTCGAAGCAACAAGAATGGACAGCCTGTCAAGCGTACGCTTGGCCTTGAGCTCGGTGACGATGCCGATGGCCATATTGACCAAGATAACGAAGCCGAATACGGCGTCCTTCCATGAGCCGGTGATGAGTACCAGCACCATAGCCGCAAAAATAATGCC
>CAVFKU010000075.1:0-7570 GCA_963623245.1 Parabacteroides merdae | reverse complement strand
GCCGAACAGGAATCGGCCGCCAGCAAGGAAGAACGCTACGAAGCACAGGGTGCGGGCGATCAGGGCGTGATGTTCGGTTATGCCACCGACGAAACCGACGTGCTCATGCCGCTTCCCATCCATTTGGCGCATCGTCTGGCATACCGGCTGGCTCAGGTTCGTCACGATGGCACTGTGCCGCATCTGCGCCCGGACGGCAAGACGCAGGTCACCATCGAATACGACGAAAACGACCGTCCCATCCGTGTGGACACCGTGCTCATCTCCACCCAGCACGACACCGAAGTGAGCCGGCAGTGGCTCGCCGAACAGCTCAAGGCGCATGTCATCGACCCGGTGCTGGACGAGGTGTTGGGCGCCGCCGTGCGTCACGATGATTACCGTCAGCTGGTCAATCCCACCGGCTCATTCGTGTTGGGCGGACCAGCCGCCGACGCCGGTCTGACCGGGCGCAAGATCATCGTGGACACCTATGGCGGCGCGGCGCATCACGGCGGTGGTGCGTTTTCCGGCAAGGATCCCTCGAAGGTCGACCGTTCCGCGGCCTACGCGACCCGTTGGGTGGCGAAGAACATCGTGGCTGCCGGGCTGGCACACCGCGTGGAGGTGCAGGTGGCGTATGCCATCGGCGTGGCCGATCCGGTGAGTGTGAACGTCGAGACGTTCGGCACCGAAATCGGCGTGACGCGCGATCAGATTGCCGCGGCCGTGCGCGAGGTGTTCGATTTGCGACCGGCGGCGATCATCGACCAGCTCGATCTGAAGCGTCCCATGTACGAAAAGACCGCCGCCTACGGTCATTTCGGGCGCACGGACGTTGAGTTCCCGTGGGAGCGCATCGACAAGGTCGAGGAACTGAAAGCGGCCATTGGCTTGTAGGGTGTTTTCGAGACACGTTCACCCGCGTGCTGCCGGCATCAAGGGGAACGGCGGCCAAGATATAGTGGAATCATGAGTGAGATGGACGCGGAACAGTTGGCGCTGGACGGGCTTGCCCCGCGCAAACGCCGCTCACGCGCGTCCGCTCAGCATACACCGGCCACACAAAACCCCATCGCCAGCGTCGTGCTGGACATACAGGCCACCCATCTGGGAGGAACCTTCGATTACCTCATTGACGAGAGGGACGCCGCAGCCGCGCAACCCGGTGCAATGGTGCGCGTGCGCTTCGGCGGACAGCGCGTCAACGGCATCATCTGGCGGCGTGCCGCGTCCAGCGACACCGCCGCCTCCGCGTTGCGCTACGTGGAACGGGTGTTCGGCGCCGGAGTGCTGGTGCCTGAATCCCTGCGCCGTGATGTCACCGCCATCGCCGACGCCTATGGCGGCACGAGAGCCAATATTCTGCGCCTGGCCGTGCCTGGGCGCGTGGCCAAGGTCGAGAAGGAACAGCGGCTGGTCGCCTCGTTTTCACGCGAGGCGGCAAACGCGCTGAATATCGCCGATGCCGCGAGCCAGCGTTTCAATGACATTGCCGGTTCATACGACAACACCGTGCGCGAGCTGCGGGATTGTCTGCATGGCGCGACTTTCCGTTCGTTCGTGTTCGACCCGTTGCCCGGCATCAATATGGCCGCGCAAGCCTTGGCTTGGATGGCCGTCGAATCGCTGGCCGCCAACCACGCCGCGGTGATCGTGCTGCCGGGAATGCAAGAGACGCAAGACACGTTGCATGAACTCGAAGCACTGGGGCTCAAGCCTTTTGCCCCGTCCGGCAACACCGGCGGTTGGGCGGGCGACGTTGCTGTGCTCACTGCGGCGCTGCCTCCGGCCGACAGATACCGCGCATGGCTGGCCATTGCCACCGGCGAGGTCTCATGCGTGATCGGCACCCGTGCCGCCATGTATGCGCCCGTCGAAGGGCCGGCCCTGTTTGCCGTCATGGACGATATCGCCTACCAGCAAGCGGACGGCATGATGCCTTACGCGCAAGCCCGCGGGGTGTTGCGTCTGCGTGCGAATCTGCACGGGGGGACATTCGTCGCGCTCGCCAACGCTCGCAGTCCCTTAAGCCAGTGGGAAACAAAGCATGATGCGACAAACAGCGCTGCCGCCATCCGGGCCGAAACCGCCGAGCCTGTCAGTGCAATCAGCGGTCGTTCCATTGCGATTCGCCCCCTGCCCAGCGTGCTCAAGGATCGCAGCCCTTGGATTCGCTGGCTGAACCGCGACGAGCTGGCGCGCCTTGCCGACCCGTCCATCGGCGCGCGCGTGCCGCACACCGCCGTCGCCAACATCCGCCAAGCCCTGCAAGCCGGCCCGGTGCTGTTCTCCATTCCCGCGGACGGTGTGGCCGAGGCGTTGAGCTGCGCCAACCTGAAATGTCTGCGCCAGGCGCGTTGCCCGCGTTGCACCGGCCCGTTGCAACGGGTGCGCACAGTGCGCGTGCCTCGGTGCCGTTGGTGCGGTGCCGCCGCCGCGAACTGGTCGTGTCCCTCCTGCAACGGCGAACGGCTGCGCGTGGTGCATGTGGGGGCAGCCGGAACCGCCGGCGAACTGCGTGGCTTGTTCCGCGGCGTGCCGGTGCTGCTGTCAAGTCCCAGTCAACCGAATGGGGTCATCGAGACAGTCGAAGACAAACCGCTGATCGTCATCGCCACGCCCGGTGCCGAACCGCGCGTTATCGGCCAGCCCCCCAATCAGTCCACAGACAATGCACCCAATACACCCCAATCTCCCAACGAGCCCGGTGCATACGCCGCCGTCGCCATTCTCGACGCATGGAACAGCCTGTATCGCCCCGGTCTGGATGCGCGCGTGGACACGCTATCCTCATGGATGCGTGTGGCTTCACTGTGCGCGCCGCGAACCAAGGGAGGTCAGGTATTGCTGCTGGGCGAGACCGATTCAGCGATAGCGCAGTCGCTGATGGTGTGGGATTCGTCGATACTGGCTTCGCGCGAGCTGGCCGAGCGTGAAGCGACCGGCATGCCGCCTGTGGTATCCGTCGCGTGCGTATGGGGGCAGCGCGCCGCTGTGGAGAGTGCATTGAGAAATATCGGCGCTATGGATGGTGATATGGCCGCATGCCCAGTCTCCTTAGAACATCATGGCACGAGTGCCGATATTGCCTCCACAAGCGAAAGCGATGCACGGCAAGTGCCAGGCGAATGGCCGGGAGTGCTTGGCCCGGTGCCGATAGCCCAACCTCGCACGATTCACGCCCGCGAGCTTGAAGGCACCGCCGACCGCGTCAAAGCCGTGGTGCGCGTGCCCTATGCGAGCCGTGATGAACTTGCGCGGCGCTTGAGGAACGAGATCGCCCGCCATGTCGCCTCACGCGAGTTTGGCGAACTGCGGTTCCAACTCGACCCCAAGGATCTTATCTAGTTTGCAGGCAGGGGGCTCGCTCGAAATAACAGCTTGGGATAGGGAATGCGCATAATGAATACAGACATGCCCTGCGCACGTGAGGAGGACGCAATGAAGGGTTGGCCCGGAGAGCCTGAGATGGAATTGGACGTGCTCAAAGCCGAAGGGCCGGCCGCGCCGAACGCCGGCAAACCGATCACCGATGTGATCTTCGATTTTGGCAATGTGCTGATCTATTGGGATCCGGTCGCCGCGTTCGTGTCCCGATACAGCCAAGAGACCATCGACCGTGCGCTCGATAACGACATCTCCGGATTCTATGATGCCTCCAACATGATGGATGAGGGCGGCAGCGGTGCCGATGCCGTGCAATGGGTGCGTGAGACCCACGGTGAGCAGTGGGCCGAGATGTGCCAGTGGTATTTGGACAATTTCGAGGATTCACTGGTCGGCATCGTGCCCGGTATGCGCATGTTGCTCAAGGACTTGAAAAACGCCGGTATCGGCGTGTGGGGTCTGAGCAACTGGTCGGCGGAACTGTTCCCCTATGCCGAACGCACATTCCCGATCCTTGAGTTGCTTGACGACAAGGTGGTGTCCGGCTATGTGAAGCTGCGCAAGCCGCACCGCGATATCTACGAGTGCGCTCTCAAACGGTTCGGCATTGACGCGCAAGGCGCGTTGTTCGTGGATGACAAGGCTTCGAACATCGTCGGCGCGAACGAGGCCGCCATCCGCGGCGTGCGGTTCAGCGACCCGCTCAAGCTGCGCGAGCTGCTGATCGCCAACGGCGTGAGCATTCCCGCTGTGCGCTAACTGCTTTCAATGCCGTTTGAACGTAGTGAATGATAGTGGAGGACGAATGACGTTGAGGCTGTTGTTTGCGGGGACGCCCGAGGCGGCGGTGCCGTCGTTGCGCGCGTTTGCCGCCGATCCGCGATTCGAGGTGGTGGCGGTGCTCACGCGCCCCGATGCGCCCACCGGCCGGGGGCGCAAGCTCACGCCCAGCCCCGTCAAGGCAGCGGCACTGGATTTAAGCATTCCCGTCATCGAAAGCAAGCCGCGCGACGCTGGTTTTCTGGATGACTTAAGCGAACTGCACGTCGATATCGCAGCTGTTATCGCTTATGGCAACATCCTGCCCAAGGCCGCGCTTGATGCGGTGCCGCTGGGTTGGTTCAACCTGCATTTCTCCAACTTGCCGAAATGGCGTGGCGCGGCCCCTGTGCAACGTGCCATCTGGGCGGGCGACGCCACGACCGGCGCCGACGTGTTCAAAGTGGGCGAGGGGCTGGATGACGGCCCGGTGATCGCCTCGATGAGTGTGAAATTGAGCGGACGCGAGACTTCCGGCGAACTGTTGGAACTCCTGGCTTGTCAAGGTGCGCCCATGTATGTGGACGCGCTCGCCGCCGTGGGGGAGGGCACTGCCATCTACACGCAGCAAGCTGAAATCGGCATCGAATACGCGCGTAAAATCACTGTCGAGGACGCGCATATCGACATCACCGCCTCAGCCGAAGCCGCGGATCGCCAAATCCGCGCTTGCACCCCAAACCCCGGCGCGTGGGCGGAACTGCACGCCACGGGCGAAACAAACGAGACCATCACCCTGCATGTGTTGCGCGCGCAACCGGCCAATCCAAACCAGCCGAATGTTCCAAGGGAACTTGAGCCGGGGCGAATCGCTGTCGGCAAAAAGAACGTGTGGATGGGCACCGCCACCGAGCCGCTGGAGCTGCTTGAGGTCAAGGCGCAAGGCAAGAAAGCCATGCGCGCCGCCGACTGGGCGCGAGGTGCCCGTCTGGGCGAGACCGCTTACCTCAGATAATCGAGCACAAGCCGCAAATCGCGTGTGGTGATAGCGTGGAGGGCAGCCTCCCGCGTGGCCGGTTTGGCGCAGAACGCAATGCCAAGCCCCGCGGCTTGAATCATCGGAATATCGTTCGCGCCGTCGCCCACGGCCACGGTCTGGCTTCTCGGCACACTCAAACCTTCGGCCCAACGTTCAAGCGCGTGCAACTTTACCGCTTTGGTGACGATATCGCCTTGCACCCGGCCCGTAAGCCGACCCTCGGCAACCTCCAAGCGGTTCGCCAGCCAATAATCGATATGCGCTTGCGAGGCCAGTATATCCACCACCTCATGGAAACCACCCGAGACCACACCGACCTTCCAGCCGTGCGCATGCAGTTCATCGATGAGTTCCAAAGCGCCGCAAGTGAAATGAATACCTTCCCGCACAACCTCGAACATTGAATCGGGCAACCCCTCAAGCAAAGCCACGCGGGCGCGCAACGCCTCGCGGAAATCCAACTCCCCGCGCATCGCCTGTTCGGTAATCCGCGAGATTTCCTCGCCGCAACCGGCCACCTCGCCCAGTTCGTCGATGACTTCCTCTTCGATCAGTGTGGAATCCACATCCATCACCAACAGTCCCGGCTCAGCCAATGTGGGCAGTTCAGGGGAATCGGGGGGCAGGTGTGTGCGCATGCTTTCGATTGTGGGAAAACGCTGGGACAAAACATATTGGGACAAAACGCGCCAAACGCCGTAGTGTAGTGAGATAACAGAAGGAGGCATATTGCTAGGAAAGGTTGCATAATGGGCGATCCCGGCGAGGAACTGGCGCAAACCAACGATCAACTCATGGCTAGGAACCATGCGCTGGCTGAGGCGTTGAACCGTGCGGGTAAGGAACTGAACAAAGCTCGGGCGCAACTGGCGCAACTCGCCCAGCCGCCGATGACTTTCGCCACGATGGTGCGCGTCGATTCCTGCCGCACCGACGAACTTGGCGTGCAGCACGCCT
Source organism: Parabacteroides merdae (assembly GCA_963623245.1). Classification (GTDB taxonomy): domain Bacteria; phylum Actinomycetota; class Actinomycetes; order Actinomycetales; family Bifidobacteriaceae; genus Bifidobacterium. The sequence continues at coordinate 1,446 of CAVFKU010000075.1, read as the reverse complement.
CGGCCGAGGTGATCGCCGGCACTCGTCGTATGATTGTGCCCGTCGCCGCGAACTTCAACGCTTCCCGCCTGTCGGCAGGAGCCACCGTGCTGTTGAACGAGACAATGGTATTGGTTGATCAGCGCGATGCGGACACCGTCGGTATGGCTCGCACGATTGCGCAGGTGTTCGACGACGGACGGTTGCTGGTCTGTGATGGCGGCGGTGGTCTGACGGCTGTCCGTCGTGCCTCAGCGCTCGCCGCCGCATCCCTTGAGACTGGCAGTCGCGTGGTGCTGGATTCGTCCGCGCGCCTCGCCATTGCCGTGTTGCCCGAAGAGGACGACACCGACCTCGTGCTCGAAGAGACGCCCGATATTACATTCGCCGACATTGGCGGTCTCGACAGCCAGATCGAACGTATCCGCGACGCCGTGCAACTGCCCTTCACACACCGCGCGCTGTTCAAACGCTATCGGCTAAGGGCACCCAAAGGCGTGCTGCTGTATGGGCCTCCCGGCAATGGCAAGACGCTGATCGCCAAAGCCGTGGCGCATGCGCTTGCCGAGGAATCCGGCATGTCAGGCGGCGTATTCCTGTCCGTCAAGGGGCCAGAGCTGCTCAACAAGTTCGTCGGCGAGTCTGAGCGGCTGATTCGCCTGATCTTCAAACGCGCCCGCGAACGCGCGAATGAAGGGCGGCCCGTCGTGGTGTTCATCGACGAAATGGATTCGCTGCTTAAAACCCGTGGTTCCGGTGTCTCCTCGGATATGGAGACCACCATCGTGCCGCAGTTCCTCGCCGAACTTGATGGCGTGGAGTCGCTGGACAATGTGATGGTGATCGGTGCTTCCAACCGCATCGACATGATCGATCCCGCCGCATTGCGTCCGGGGCGCCTCGATGTGAAGATTCGTATCGACAGGCCCGACGCACAGGCCGCGGCCGCCATCCTGAAGCATTATCTGACCGACGACCTGCCGTTGCAGCCGGGGGTGAACGCCGATGCGCTCGTGACGATGCTGGTGCGTGACATCATGGTCTGCAACGAGGGACGTCGTCTTGCTGAAGTGCGTGATGTCAACGGGCGGTGGGACGCGCTGTTCCTGGCCGATGTGATTTCCGGCGCGAGCTTGAAGAACGTTGTAGATCGCGCTAAAACATACGCCGTCAAAGCTTCCATCGAAACGGGCGGTGAGGTCGCCTTGAGTGCTGATCTGCTTGCGGCCGCAGTCGAAGAGGAGTTTCGTGAGACGCGCGACGCCCTGCTCGACGCCGACCCAGAGCAATGGGCGCGCGTCAACGGTTTCGACATTGGTGCCATCACCGCCATCAAGCCATGCCGCAACTAAATTGCGCACATGTGCGCCTTTCGTTATTGCTTGCGCAATGGCGGAAATAGACACTGGAAGCTATGGTGTTTTTCGCACTGGTCGTTATAGTGGGGCGTTGGCAAAGGCATAAGGG
>CAVFKU010000074.1:0-7640 GCA_963623245.1 Parabacteroides merdae | reverse complement strand
TCTCGGCCTTGACGTCGAAGGTCTGGTGCTGGCCGAAGGTCCGTTCACCGTGGAGAACGGCAGAAATCTCGGAAAGCAGTATGTTCGGAATCTGAAAGGGAACCTGCCCGACGCCGTCGTTGTCGCGGCCGATCCTCTAGCGGTGGGGGTGCTGCAGGCTTTTGCGACCGAAGGCGTGCTGGTTCCACGTGACATCAAGATAATCAGTATCAACAACCAGGAAATCGCCAAATACACCTCTCCATCCCTTTCCTCATACGACATCGACAAAGACGAACTGGCCAAAGCCGCGGTGTTTATGCTGTCGGAGGCCCTGTCCACCCATCGCGAGGTCCGTCAGCACATGCTCATCTCCACAAGTCTGGTGGCCAGGGACAGCTTCGATCCGATGGCAAAGTAAAAGCCCGTCCACCTGACGGGCTTTGGGAATGGGGTGGGGCAGGAGCAGTTCAGCCAGAAGAAGTTCTCAACGGTTCAGCGTTGTATGGTAAGAGCCTCACGCGCCGCGTGAGGCTCTTACCGTTGACATTGCTTATAAAGTGTTACAGAACCGGCTATAGACTGGTAGGTATGACCGATATTCGTTTCGCACTTGCGCAAATCGACACTTGCGTCGGCGACTTGGAAGCTAATGCCGACAAGGTGCTGCAATACGCACGTCAGGCGGCAGCCAACCACGCCCAAGTGGTGGTGTTCCCCGAGATGACGCTGACCGGCTATCCGATCGAGGATCTCGCCTTGCGCGCCACGTTCCGCAAGGCCGCTTGTGATAAGGCCAACCAGCTGGCAGGTGAGCTGGTCGCGGGCGGCATGAGGGAATTGTATGTAGTGGTTGGCACGGTGGGCACCGATTATGAGCAGGATAGGCCACGTAACCGCCTTGTCGTGCTGCACGACGGCATGGTGTGGGCTGGCTACGACAAGCATTTCCTGCCCAATTACGGCGTGTTCGACGAATTCCGCATCTTCACCGCAGGGCAACACTCCGTGGTACTCGACGTGCACGGTGCGCGCGTCGGCGTGGCGATTTGCGAGGATATCTGGCAGGATGGCGGGCCCGTGGCCGAACTCGCCAAGCAGGGCATCGATGTGCTGCTCACCATTAACGGCTCGCCATACGAGGAAGGCAAAACCGACACCCGTCTGCAGCTGGGGGCGCGCCGTGCCGCCGAAGTGGGCGCACCGCTGATCTATGTCAATCAGGTCGGCGGCCAGGACGATTTGGTCTTCGATGGCGGCAGTTTCGTCGTCGATGTTGACGGCACGTTGCTTGAGCGATCGCCGATGTTTATGCAGGATTTGTCGTACTTTGATTTGGACACCACGGTGAGCAAACAGACCCCTGGCACCATTGCGGCCAAGCTCGACCCGGATGAGGAGGTCTACACCGCGTGTGTGCTGGGATTGAAGGATTACATGGCGAAGAACCGCTTCACTGGCGTGACGCTGGGTCTTTCAGGTGGCATCGATTCCGCACTGGTCGCAGCGATGGCCGCGGACGCCTGTGGTGGTGAGAATGTATATGGCATCTCGATGCCCAGCATGTATTCATCAGACGGTTCCAAGGATGATGCCGCCGACTTGGCCGCCAATCTGGGTGCGCATTATGACATCCAGCCCATCGAACCGTTGTTCGAGGCATACCAGAGCCAGCTGGCACTCGAAGGCGTGGCCGCCGAGAATCTACAGGCACGCATTCGCGGCGTCATCGTCATGGCGTATTCCAACTCCAAGGGCTTGTTGGTGCTCGCTACCGGCAACAAATCCGAACTCGCATGCGGGTATTCGACCATCTACGGTGACGCGGTGGGTGGATATGCCCCTATCAAGGATCTGCTGAAAACCCGCGTGTGGGAGTTGGCGCGATGGCGCAACAGGGCCGCGGCTGCTGGCGTTGGTATCGGGGGGCTCGGCATCGTAGGCAACGAAGAGAGATTGCCCGGTGTGTCCCTTAAAAACAGCGTGATGATTCCGATTAACTCCATCGAGAAGGCTCCATCCGCCGAATTGCGCCCCGGGCAGAAGGATTCGGATTCGCTTCCCGAATATGCCTTGCTTGACAAGGTGCTCGCGGCATATATCGAGCGTGCGCACGGGCGCGCCGACCTGATGGCGGACGGCTTTGACGAGGCCACCGTCGACACGGTGATGCGATTGGTGGATCGCGCCGAATGGAAACGTCGTCAATATCCGCTCGGCCCCAAGGTGACAGCGCTCGCGTTCGGGCGCGACAGGCGTCTGCCTATCACGAACGCCTTCAGTGAGTGATGATAATGCTCGGTGGAAATGGAAGAAACGCCCCGCAAATCTTGCCGACACCTTATTTATCCACCGTGTTATACACACCTGTACACACTAAATTCCGCTCTGTTGACCTCACTGCATCTGTGTGGTTTCGTTGGGTGAACACGCGTGTCTTCCAATGAAGATGACGCGAGAGAATAGAGAACAGTATAGAGAGAAGGTGGTTTCATGGTTACTGGAATGCAAACGATGCTCAGACATGAAACACAACAGCGTCGTCAACCAGACAGTTACGACGGTTTTGTGATTGTTGAACTCGCTCATGAGCCAGTCCCATATCACATCAGCAGCACGTTTCAGGAGCCGATGAAAGAGCGCGAATGTCATGCGTTGGCGGTGTGTGCATGTCGTGTCGCTTGTCTGGCTGTGGATGTGATTCGTGGCAAATTGGCATCTACGATATTGCGTCGCGCGGTAAATTCTTCAGTGTTGGATCGTCTTGATCGGCTGGCGCATTTGATGGACACGCGCATGAATAGTGATTCCTCATTCAAAGCAGTATTCCGATATCCGCCGGTGGTGCCGCATTGGCTGTCTGGAATGCTGATTAGTCCGACATGTTTGGAGATGTGCGCACAAGTTTCTATCGGGCGTCAGCAGATGTGGTCAACCTTACGTCTTGAACAGGTTGGGACCCGCTGGGTATGCACTTATGCTGACGTGGGGTAATAACAAATAGGCTCATCGGGGGCATGTCGCGGCTATAGTGGTTCATATGCTGCGCGAGTATATTTCCGATCCCGAATACGTGACCCAAGACGACGACACGATTTTCTCATTGTTGCAACGGCGTGCAAATAATGCTCCCGACGACGAGATTGCTGAATGGCAAGACAGTGACGGGCGCGTGTGGCGTCATGCAACTGCTGCAGAAATGCTCGCTCGTGTGCGTGCAGTTGCGAAAGGGCTTATGGCGTTGGGCGCGCGCCCCGGCACAATGATTGCTCTTTACTCAGCGACCTGCTACGAATGGGGCATTGTTGACTTTGCGTGCGCTGCTATTGGCGCGGTGAGTGTGCCGATTTATGAAACTGATTCCGTGCAACAGGCCATGTCAATTCTTACAGACACCAAGCCGCTTATTGCTTTCGCTGGTGACGAAGCACACGCACAAAAGCTTGAAAGCACGCGAACGAAAGTCAAAAGCCTTGAATATGTGTTCAATTTCAAAGCGAAAGGCTTGGATGCTGTAGTTGACTTCGGTGCCAGCGTCACCGATGCTGATCTTGACAAAGCTATTGCGCGTGTTCAAGCCGATGACATGTCCACCATCGTGTACACTTCCGGCTCTACTGGCAAGCCGAAGGGGGCAATGCTATCCAACCGCAACTTCACACATATTGTTAAAAACGGCTACATCATTCTTGACGAGATGCTCTATGAGCCTAATCGACTACTGCTCTTCTTGCCGCTGGCACACTGTTTCGCCCGCTATATCCAGTACGTCGCTATCGGAGGTCATGGCGTCGTGGGATATATCCCCGATGCGCGTCATCTCTTGGCAGACATTCGTTCGTTCAAACCGACGTATTTGCTTGGTGTGCCGCGCGTATTCGAGAAAGTGTATAACGCCGCTTCGCAAAAGGCAGGCAATGGTATTGCCGGACGTATTTTTGCCAGGGCATTCAAACATTTCGTTAATTGGTCTAAGTGTGAGCAGGAACACGGCTGGCATTTAGCCATTGAGCGTTTGCGCCACATTTTCTTTATGCAAACGGTGGGTAAATCGGTGCGATCGGCGCTTGGCCCCAACCTTGCATGGCTTGCCTGTGGTGGTGCACCGCTGCACCCTGATCTTGCCCACTTCTTCAATGGCATGGATGGCATTACGTTTATTCAGGGCTACGGCATGACTGAAACCGCTGCACCAATGCTGGTCAATTGGCAAGAAGACAACAAAGTTGGCACTGTCGGTAAGCCTGGTCCAGGCATGGGTGTGCGGCTCAATGATGACAACGAAATACTGCTCACTGGCCCTAACGTGTTCCTCGGCTATTACCGTCAACCCAAATTGACCAATCAGGCTAAAACTTCAGACGGCTGGATTTTGACTGGCGATTTAGGCACGATTGACGACGATGGCTTCGTCACTATCACAGGCCGCAAGAAAGATATTATTATTACCGCAGGCGGCAAAAATGTTAGCCCTGCGCCGATGGAAGAAATCATCGCTACTTGTCCAATTATCGACCACGCTGTTTTAGTTGGTGACGGCAAACCGTTCATCGCGGCGCTTATTGAACTTGAAGAAGAGATGACTCGCTCTTGGCTCGCTTCTCAAGGGCTCAACGCCGATATGTCTATGAGTGAAATTGCCGACAATGAGGCTGTGCGAGCTTTTATTCAGCAATATATCGATCAAGCGAATACCAGCGTGTCTAGGGCTGAATCTATTCGCAAATTTGCAGTGCTGGATGAATGTTTCAGTGGGCAAGCCGGCACGCTTACCCCCAGCATGAAGGTGGTACGTACGAAAGTAATCGAACGATACCGCAGTGTAATTGAAAACGATTTGTATGCCCCCAAGGCAAGCGTAAAGCCACTGCCCGCCACTGTGCGCATTATTGACAAAACCACCGAATCAGTTAAACAAGCTTCCGAGAATGTTAGTCAGGTGTACGAGCACGCCAAAGCGAATATGTCTGATTCGATTGCCAACGTGTCAAGCAGAAAACGCAAAGCTCACAGCGAAATTATCGAAGCTGATGAAACTAATAGCGAGGAGTGATTGAAGTTGGCTATTCGTGAAATCAGAGTTGTTCCCGATCCAGTGCTGCGCACCGTATGTGATGAGATTCGTGAGATTACTCCTGCAGTACGCCGTTTGGTTGACGATTTGCTGCAGACTGTTGACAATCCTGGTCGCGCAGGGTTGTCAGCCAATCAAATTGGGGTGAGCTTGCGTGCCTTCTCGTACAATATCGAAGGCAAAATTGGCTACATTTTGAACCCAGTGCTTGAGCAAACTTACGGCGAGCAATACGGTGACGAGGGCTGCTTGTCTGTTCCAGGATTGTGGTACAAAACTCGTCGTGCTGATTACGCTCTCGTGCGCGGTATCGATCTTGACGGCAGTGAAGTTGTGCTGGAAGGCTCGGGGTTGATGGGGCGCATGCTCCAGCATGAATGTGATCATCTTGATGGTCATGTCTATCTTGACCGCTTGGAGAAGGAAGAGCGCCGCGAGGCACTGAAATATATGCGTAACCATCAGTCCAAGTAGGGCTATATGATGGGCGTTTGTGTGTCAAACCAGCTAGAGGCGCAGTCGCTGGCGTCTTAAAGCCACCAATATTGTCAACCGGCACACCAATTCGCGTCATGCCCGCGACGACCTGAGTCGGTCGGCTTTGACTTCGCTTACAAGCGGGGGAAAAGCTGCACTAAGGTTCGCATGACCAGGCAAGAACCGACAGAAAGAGGTAACCATGGCTCAAATCACTATGAGCGACATGCTGAAGGCTGGCCTTCATTTTGGCCACCAGACCCGCCGCTGGGATCCGAAGATGAAGCAGTACATCCTCACCCAGCGTAACGGCATTCACATTATCAACCTGTTTAAGTCGCTCGACATGATCGACAAGGCATACGACTTCATCAAGACCACCGTAGCTCACAATGGCACGGTGCTCTTTGTTGGCACCAAGAAGCAGGCTCAGGAAGCTGTGTCTTCTCAGGCAGCCCGTGTGAATATGCCGTACGTTTGCGAACGTTGGCTTGGTGGTATGCTGACCAACTTCCAGACTGTTTCCAAGCGTGTCAATCGTCTCAAGGAACTTGAAGAGATTGACTTCACTGACGTGCACGGCTCGGGTTTAACCAAGAAGGAACTGCTCCTGCTTGAGCGTGAGAAAGATAAGCTCAACAAGCAGCTGGGCGGTATTCGCAACATGAATCGCACTCCGTCTGTGATGTTTGTTGTCGACATCAACAAGGAAGCGCTGGCGGTTGAGGAAGCGCACAAGCTAGGCATTCCGGTCGTCGCCATTGTTGATACCAACACTGATCCCGAATCGGTGGAATATCCGATTGCTGCCAATGACGACGCTATCCGTGGCATCGAGCTGCTGACCAGCCTGATGGCTGACGCTGTGGCTGAAGGTCTGCTTGAGCGTGGCGGCAAGGTCGCTAAGGCTGCAACTGAAACTGCTGAACAGCCGATGGCTGCTTGGGAGAAGGAACTTCTGCAGAACTCTGCTTCCGCTGAGCCCAAGGGTGAAGAAGCAGACGAGCAGTCAGAAGAAACCGAAGCTGAGCAAACTCAGGCCGAGTGACCTTACCTCATTCGGCGGATGTCAATACTTTGCGCGCATTCGCCGAGTGGGATTTGTAATTCATATAAGTCGGTAATCCAAATATTCAAGGAGAACGAATAATGGCAGCAATTACCGCCGCTTTAATTAAGCAGGTTCGTGAAGACACCGGCGCTGGCATGATGGACGTCAAGAAGGCTTTGACAGAGGCCGAAGGCGACGTGGCTCGCGCTAAGGAAATTATCCGCGCTAAGGGCATTGCCGCAGCCGGCAAGCGCGAGGGTCGCAAGGCTCAAGAAGGCACCATTGCATCCAAGGTCGTCAAGGGCGCTAATGGCGAGGTCGGCTATGCCGTCGAGCTCAACTCCGAAACTGACTTCGTGGCCAAGACCCCGAAGTTTGTTGAGTTCGCAGATTCTGTGCTCGGCTATGCTCTGGACGCCGAAGCTGATTCTGCTGAGGCTCTGCTTGCCGCTAAGGCTGGCGATGCCACTGTGAAGGAAGCTGTCGAAGAGGCGGCCGCTCTGTTTGGTGAGCATGTCAAGGTTGGCCAGTTTGCCAAGATTGCTGGCGAGCATGTTGAAGTCTATGCGCACAAGAAGTCCGCCGAAATGCCTCCGAGCATTGTCGCCATGATTGCTACCGATGAAGCCGGTGCAGCTGTGGCTCACGAGGCTGCGTTGCAGATTTCCGCCATGGGCGCTAAGTGGCTCACCCGCGAGGACGTTCCGGCTGATGTGGTCGAATCTGAGCGCCGCGTCGCCACCGAGAAGTCCCTGGCTGAAGGCAAGCCCGAGCAGATTGTTCCGAAGATTGTCGAAGGTCGCCTGAACGCTTTCTACAAGGAAACGGTGCTGCTTGAACAGTCCTACGTCAAGGATCCCTCCAAGACTGTCGGCAAGCTCTTCGAGGAAGTGGGCGGCAAGGCCGTGGCCTTCGCTCGCGTCGAAGTCGGCAAGGGTGAAGAGGACTGAGCAACGTCTAATGCTTGATTCCCCGTCGGAAACGAGGCAGCCGCTTCTTTCTGACGGGGAATTTTGTTGTTTATTGAGGATGTAAGGTATTTAAGGATTTTGTCAGCAA
>CAVFKU010000073.1:0-7709 GCA_963623245.1 Parabacteroides merdae | reverse complement strand
GCTCCATACCTTAAAAAGCCGCACACGATTGAATGGCTTTCGTACCATAAACCAGCCAGTTATGATGAAAAATAGCGAAACGCCGACTTGGCCTGCATGAACAACCACATAAGCAACCGACCGCTTCCATTCAGGCGCCGCCAAAAGACCCCAGTTAATATGAATGGTGAAATGGCAGGTAAGCACAAGAAACATGGCAAATATGCGCAAAGCTTCTATCTTGCTATTACGACACCCCCCCCCCTGGCATATTCCCTCCTTGTGCTGTTAGCAACAGTTACAACGTTATGGTGCTAGTTGTTGAATGATTTGATGATATCGGTTGGCTAGTACTGCAAAACGATGCAAAGCAGAATGGTGGAATGTTGTTAGCAATGCAACCGTGCCATGTGTCAGCGCAGTGCTTTGCCGGCTGAACCAAGTTGTTGGCAGGCTTCGACGACACGGGTTGCCATTGAACTTTCAGCTTCGCGCCCCCACGAACGCGGGTCATAGAGTTTCTTGTCGCCGACTTCGCCATCGATTTTAAGCACGGCATCATAGTGTGAGAACATGTGCCCTGCAACAGCGCGCGTAAACGCATATTGTGTATCGGTGTCGATATTCATCTTGACCACGCCGTATCTCACCGCTTCAGCGATCTCCTCACGTGTGGAGCCTGAACCACCGTGGAACACGAGCGCGAACGGCTTGCCTTCGGCCACATCAAGCGCATGAGAGGCGTCTGGCAACTCGCCATCAGCAACAGCGCGCGCCACCTCAGCTTGGATCTCTCCCAGCAGCGCTGGGCGCAGTTTGACCACACCGGGCTTGTATGCGCCGTGCACGTTGCCAAACGTGAACGCGGCCATATAACGGCCCCGCTCACCTAGCCCAAGCCGGCGCGCGACGGCCAAGCCATCAGCCGGAGTGGAATACAACTTGTCGTTGATTTCGGCGCTATGCCCGTCCTCTTCGCCGCCGACCGCGCCAATCTCGATTTCCAGCACTGTGTGCGCGGCCTTGGACTTGTCGAGCAGCTCTTCGGCGATATTCAGGTTTTCAGCCAGCGGCACCGTCGAACCGTCCCACATGTGCGACTGGAACAACGGCTCGTGGCCATGCGCCACCTGATCAGCCTCGTGCGCCAGCAGCGGGCGCACCCACTCGTCCAAATACTGCTTGGCGCAATGGTCAGTATGCAGCGCAACGGTGACGTTCGTGTATTTCGCTGCAACCTCATGCGCAAACGCAGCCAAGGCGAGCGAGCCTGTCACACGCTCATTCACACGCTGGCCAGCAAGATAGGCCGCACCGCCCACCGACACTTGAATAATGCCGTCAGATTCAGCCTCGGCAAAACCTTGCAGAGCGGCGTTCAGCGTCTGTGTGCTGGTCACATTGATGGCAGGATAGGCGTATCCGCCGCGACGTGCGGCATCCAGCATTTCGGCGTAGCGTTCAGGAGTTGCGATAGTCATGGCTCCTATTATCGCTCCACCCTTTCCCGCATTGTTACTAATCGGACAAAACCGTGTCATTTCGCGCACAGGCCGTCCCATTCACGGCTATTTCAAGCGAAGCGAACGCGAGTTAAGCGAATAAATTAAGCACAGTCAAGCAATCTTCACCGCACATTACATTCCAGCGAAACGGTCGAAATATTGCTGCAAACGCGCTATAACGCGGCTTTTCTTCTGCCCATAGTCACCGCCCGGCGAAAACCTCGACGTGTGCGGCAGCAGCGACACAATCCCCGTGCCGTCAGCATCAACATACCCTTCTTTAAAGCAGTCAACAATAAACTGTTCAGCCAAGCTGGCCTTGAGCTGCTCCTCGCTGATTATGCGATCAAACTCTTCCTGCTTTTTGCGAGCAATATATTCCTTCCAATTGTGTTGCACATCTGCGCCGGAAGCTAACGATTCAATAAACGAATCGATGAGATCCTTCTTGCTGCGCAAATCCGGAGAGGCCATGATGGTTCGGTCAATGTCGGCAAGTATCGTCTTATCTTTCATGTGCCCGTCGTGATATTGAGCCACGAGTTGAAGAATGTAATCAATATTCACTTCGATTTGCTTGACCAGTTCAGCCTCAAAAACAATATCGTCGTTAATGATCTCCTTATCAGCCTCTTCACGCGAGCGTCGCTGCTGATACAGGTCAATGTACATGCTCTGATAGTCCTGCAAGTCGCGCAAGCTCAGCACATCATCACCTGCAAAATCGTCGAACGCTTGCAAAATATTGCGCAAACGAAGAATCGAACCAAATAATGTCAGGAAGTCTTTCTGCGCCTGCTCTCCAATAATCTCTTCACCCAGCGGGAATTCTGCGCACAGTTGCGCGACTTTCTCGTTGTACATTTCGAGATATTCCGCGTATGGCCTGAGCACCACTGTCCCCTTGGCGCCCTTGTCACCAAACAATGCCAAGGCGTCGTCCACTTCTTGACGCAAGTCACGGAAGCAAATAACGTTGCCAAACGTTTTCACCGAGTTCAGAATGCGGTTGGTGCGGCTGAACGCCTGCATTAGGCCGTGCTGTTTCAAGCCTTTATCCACCCACAATGTGTTGAGTGTCGTGGCATCAAAGCCGGTGAGCAGCATGTTTACCACAATAACCATGTCTAAATCGCGGTTTTTGAGCCGCTCAGACAAGTCCTTGTAATAGTTCTCAAACTGATCGGACGCAGTGCTGAAACTGGTGGCAAACATGCGGTTGTAGTCTTGGATGGCAGCGTCAAGGAAATCGCGCGACGACTGGTCTAGGCCAGAAGTCTCGAAATCTTCATCATCAATAAAGCCTTGCTCGCCAGGGTCTGCTTCGTTCGGCGCAAAACTATAAATCAAAGCGATTTTCAGCACTTCCCCGCCGCGAGCATCCTGCTGGCGCTGGAACTCGGAGTAATACTGCTTTGCCATGTCGATGGAATCAGCTGCAAACAGCGAGTTAAAGCCGTGTAGACGACGCTTCTTAAGCATATAGCCGGATTGCCGTTTAGTTTTCTGGTCGAAATGCTCAAGCACGTATGACACGACTGTGCTCACGCGCCGAGGGTCACTGAGTGCTTTCACCGCGTTGATGCCATACACCTGCTTGTCTTGAATGCCTTCTTTGCGCCGCACCGTGTCCACATATCCGATGCGGAACGGAAGCACATTACCGTCTTTAATGGCGTCCACCACCGTATACGAGTGAAGGCAGTCACCGAACGCTTGGCCAGTGGTTCTCAAGTTTGGACTGCCGCCGCTTTTCGCGTTCATAGCAAAAATAGGCGTGCCAGTAAACCCGAAAAGATGATAATTCTTGAAATGCTTGGTGATAGCCGTGTGCATTTCACCAAATTGACTGCGGTGGCATTCGTCAAAAATCAGCGCCACATGCTTCGCATACACGTCATGCTTTGGGTTGCTGCGAATAAATGAGGCAAGCTTCTGAATTGTGGTGACGATGATTGTTGCCTTGGGGTCTGCAAGCTGGGCGGCGAGCACTTTGGTGCTTTTGTTGGAATTGACGGCACCTTTTTTGAAGCGTTCGTACTCCTTAATGGTCTGATAGTCGAGATCTTTGCGATCGACAACAAACAGCACCTTGTCTACGCCCTCCATGCCGCTGGCAAGCTGGGCTGTTTTGAAACTGGTCAGAGTCTTACCACTGCCCGTGGTGTGCCAGATGTACCCGCCAGCCTCGGGTTTGCCGAGTTTCTTCTTGTCATATTCGCTGATAAGAATGCGATTGAGCACGCGTTCAGTAGCAGCAATCTGATAGGGGCGCATCACCAGCAAGTCATGCTCAGAAGTGAACACGCAGTATCGCGTCAGGATGTTGAGCAGCGCGTGACGAGCAAGAAAAGTCTTAGCAAAACCAGTCAAATCGGCAATAACACGGTTGCGGCCATCTGCCCACCAGCTGGTGAACTCGAAACTGTCGGAGGTTTTCTGCGAACGACCGTCAGTGCGGCGGCCTTCTGATTCCCGAATATGCTTGAAGCGCGTGGTGTTGCTGTAGTACTTGGTGTGCGTGCCGTTCGAAATGATGAAGATCTGGGCGTACTCATACAGCCCCGAACCGGCCCAGAAACTGTCGCGCTGGTAGCGGTTGATCTGGTTGAACGCTTCTTTGATTGCCACACCGCGACGTTTCAGCTCTATTTGCACCAACGGCAGGCCATTGACCAGAATGGTCACATCATATCGGGTTGGATGATTGCCGCTCTCCTCCTCGAACTGGTGCAGCACTTGCAGTCGGTTGCTGTGCACATGCACCTTATCAATCAAGCGAATGTTTTTCTGTGTCCCATCGTCGCGCCGCAGCACCTGAATGTTGTCTTCTTGAATCAGGCGAGTCTTGTCTTCGATACTCGCATTCGGCGGCGCTATAACCTCATGGAAGAAGCGATCCCACTCATCTTCGCTGAATTGGATGTTGTTCAAGGCTTCCAGTTGGGTGCGCAGATTGTTCTTAAAATCGTCCTCGCTGTGAATAGAAGGGCGTTCATAACCTTGGGATTCAAGAATGCGCAACAATTCTTCTTCGAGCTCTGCCTCGCTCTGATATGAAGACACACGCTCACGATCTGGCTCATATTCGGCAACAACCGTGCTTTCAGGCCCTTCGACAACCAGCTTGAAGAGTTTGTCGCCATCCGGCAACTGCACATCTGATTGCTGTGTGGTTGCCTGCTGCAGACCAGGCTGCTGCGCACTTTGCCGCTGCACATCCGATTGCTCGAAATTTGGCTGCTGAGCCATCCCAGCTCCTTCCATATCCGCTCCTCCCGCCATCCTACCTTGCGCATTGCTATTTAGTTGGGCATGCGCCGCTATCTCGTTGAAAGAGCGAGGGTGGTATTCCTTTTGGGATAATTGTGGTATATTTGATGTTGTCAGGCAGCAAGGAGCATGTCTGTTGAGCTAAAGAATGGAGGCTGTTAGATGACAACAGAGCTTGGTAATAGGATGCGCAATCTTATGAAACAGCATAATGTCACACAGACGCAGCTTGCTGCGCGATCTGGCACCACTCAGCCAAATATCTCGAAGTATCTTGCAGGAGAAAGGGAGCCCACAGCAAGCACTCTTGCTAACATCGCCACCGCTCTGCATACCACGTCAGAATACTTGCTGGGATTACCCGAAGCAGCTAACAACACCCCGTTTGGCACCATTAAGGCGTATTGCGCCAGGCATGGCGGCGATCTCAATGAGGATGAGGTCAGGGAACTCATTATGACGCTGCTGGCCGCTAGGGATAAGGGAGAGCATAGTGGGGTATAAAATTAACGACTCTGTATTGTTCGATGAGTTGAAGAGAAACGTTGTTGCAGCGTTCCAAAAACTCGGGTATATCAAACTTCCTGTCGAGCCTTCAGAACTCATGGAAGCTCACGGAATTCAATCGCTGGCATATCAGGCCGCATATGATTCTAATTCAGTAAACAGCCTGCCGCAGCTATGTAAATGCCCAAGCGGACTCTCGTTCATAATTACAGAGAACGGTCATAATGTTCGCTTCATCGCTTGCAATCTGCAGGAGCCTTCTGGCAGGGTTCGTTTCACTAAATTGCACGAACTTGGCCATGTCCTACGCGGGCATTTACAAGATAGCGAACTTGCCGAAATCGAAGCAAACTTTTTCGCGCGGTACGCCATTGCACCCCCAGTTCTTGTTGAGAAACTGGGATTGACAACCAGTGAAGAGATTGCGCAGCACTTCGGCACCTCCATGGAATGCGCATCGTACGCATCCAAGCAGCATGCGAACTGGCTTCGACACCAGCAGGATGATAAAGAACTTGACGACAGCATCCTCGAACTGTACATGCGAGGTCTCCTATCGGAGAGGAAGGAGAAAGAAGGGGAATCGAACAACCTGAACAAAATACCACAATAAAAGCGGTGCGCGAACTTGCCGGTTCGCGCACCCTATATCAGACGACCACAGTGGATCATCCCACATATGACATTGTGCCATCGTTTGAGATGTTTATTTTTACAAACACAAGTGAAGTGCACCGCATTCTCACAATGCAACTGTATCTTCTAACGCTATGCGGCTGTTGCCGCAAGAAAGGACGTACGGCATATGTCAGACGCTAAACAATGTTATTCAGATAGTTCGCGCGGTTACGTCAATCACGATGCTCACAGTTCAGTGGTAGATCGTGATCGATATAACAAAAGCAAGAGCCGAGAAGCGAAATGGAATGAGAACTGGAAGAAACAGTCAGTAAATCTCAACGACATCGTTGAACAGTTCACCCCCAACGTTCAAGGGCATAGACACGGCGTCAAATACGTATTCGAAAACACCAAATGGAGAATAGACGCAGACATGGTAGCCGGATATTTACGCATATACGACAAGAAAGCAAAGAAAAACGTCAAACTTGACGGGTCTTTTTCCACAGGGCCTGAAGATAGTCATTTCAAGATTCTCAAACGAAAGGAGATGTAATCATTATGCGCCTCATACTATTACTCACCCTAGAAGGGGCAGAACACTACGGGTATATTCCCTTTTTTAAAGAAGGATACGAAAACACCACAGAAACAGATAACCGTGTCGAGGAATTCGAGCTTGATGAGGGGGATGAAGATCTTCTGGATGAAGATTTTGTGATTCCTATCGACGATTTGTGCGATGCGCTTATTGGCCCTACAGATATAGATTATCTTAACGCCGATCAGTGCAGGCTGATGCTCGGATGGCTTGAGCGACGTGTTACAGAGCCGATTCACCCACGACTAGAAACGCTCTACCGCAAGCTCATCGAGTTCGCAGGCAAAGCCATTGAACTCAACACCGGAATAGTCTTTGACCTGTAGCAATTCGTTTATGGCGGTGCACTGACGAAGCAACTTTGCTTCGGTTGAAATGATAAGGAATGCAGTTTTGCAAGATAGCGATAACCGTGGCGACTGCCGCATGAAAGGACATATGGCATATGTCAGACGCTAAACAATGTTATTCGGATAGTTCGCGCGGTTATGTCAATCATGATGCTCACAGTTCAATGGTGGATCGTGATCGATACAACAAGAGTAAAAGCCGTGAGGCGAAATGGAATGAGAACTGGAAGAAACAGTCAGTAAATCTCAACGACATCGTTGAACAGTTCACCCCCAACGTTCAAGGGCATAGACACGGCGTCAAATACGTATTCGAAAACACCAAATGGAGAATAGACGCAGACATGGTAGCCGGATATTTACGCATATACGACAAGGAGGCAAAACGGCATATCAGACTCGATGGTTCATTTTCAGATAGCCGAACAGAAACACACTTTAAAATTCTCAAACGAAAGGAGATGAATTAAATGCGTTTTGTGTTATTTCTCACCTTAGAAGGAGCGATTGACGACGGATTCGTCCCGTATTTCGACACAAATAACACGATTCCCCTGGATCAAGACGCTCGTGCTGAATCATTTGAACTTGACGAGGAGGACGCAGAATTTTTAGATAAGGATTTTGTAATTCCTATCGACGATTTGTGCGATGCGCTTATTGGTATTGGCGACGTGGATTATCTTAACGCCGATCAGTGCAAGATGATGCTCGAATGGCTTGAGCAACGTGTTACAGAGTCAATTCATCCACGACTAGAAACGCTCTATCGCAAGCTCATCGAGTTCGCAGGCAAAGCCATTGAACTCAACACCGGCATAGTCTTTGACCTGTAGCAATTCGTTTATGGCGGTGCACTGACGAAGCAACTTT
>CAVFKU010000072.1:0-8064 GCA_963623245.1 Parabacteroides merdae | reverse complement strand
TCTGGTGGTTAAAGAAATGGTTCCTGCTGAGAGCTTGACGGAAGGCTTGAGTTGGGTGAATACGGCAGGCACGATTGGCGCCTCGATGGGATCCCTTGCGGCTGGTGTTGTGCTCGATCAGGCTGGCACTCATACTGGTATGTTGCTGCCGTTCTGTTTTACCGCATGTGCCATCCCGCTTGCTTTGCTCGGCTGGTCTCTTGCTCGTAAGCGCGCGTAAGGAGCGTATGTACGGACGGATGTTCGCGGGCGAGCTTGCTCGAATGGGGTTTGTATTGGCAGAAAGGCAGATGTGCCCCAGATAGGAATCGAACCTACGACACCATCTTTAGGAGAGATGTGCTCTATCCACTGAGCTACTGGGGCAACAGCGCTTCAGTATACCATGCAACGACGAAGACCTTCGATAGAGATGGCAACGCGGTTGCTGTGATAGGGTGACAGCGGGACAGGAAAGGCAGGAGCTGTGGCTGCATGTACCATACAACGAACAATCAATACCAATGCGATGTCGTTGCGCCTTACCAAGCAGTCTGCACGCGTCTCTCGCGCAATCAAACAGCCCGCCCGCTCTCGCCCCGTCAAGTCCGCCAAGTCCGCCAAGTCTGCCAAGCAATCCGCTCGTAGCTCTTCGCGCACGAGCAAGGCAAAACGCAATAGTAACCATCGCTTTATTGCACTGGTGGCATGGCTGCTGGCCGCGGTGTCATTGTTAGCGGTTGTTGCTCGCGCTTTGCCTGCCGATGTGCAAGCCCTGCCGTATGTGCCGACAGTAGTTGCTATAACGCCATGGTTCATGATTGTGTCCGTGCTTGCACTGGCATTCGCGGCCCTTTCTAGGCGTCTGCTTGCCGCTCTGCTGGCAATGGCGTGTTTGGCGGTCAACATCTGGTGGCAATACCCGTTCTTCTCGTCTAACGGCGCTCTGCCTTCTGAGGCGACATCTGCTGTGGCACAGACCCGCGTGAATACTGATGATGCGTATGCGCGTGTGATGACCTGCAATGTGTATAAAGGTCAAGCAAACGCGCAATCCATTGTTGATATGGTGCGCGATGAGCGTGTCGAGGTGCTCGCCTTGCAAGAAACCACTGACGATTTTGTGGATGCGCTGAAGAAGGCTGGTATCGAAACCTATCTGCCATATGCTCAGATTTCCAGTGCGGATGGCGTGTTCGGCAATGGGTTGTGGTCAGCCTCTGCTCTGGGTGATCCAGTTGATGATGACGTGAACTCCAGTGCTTCGTTTATGCCAGGCGGCACGGTGGAATTTTCTCAAGGCGCGCAGTCGGTGCGGTTTGTTTCCGTGCACACCACGGCTCCAGTGGCTCGGTATTGGCGTCAGTGGAAACGTTCATTGGATGAGCTGGGGCTTAAACGTGATGACAGTTCCACTCGATACGTGTTTTTGGGCGATTTTAACGCGACGATGGATCACACGCCGATGCGCGATTTTCTGGGAAGTCGCTTTCGCGATGCTGCGTACGCTTCAGGGCACGGGTTTGCTTTTACCTGGCCCGCAAATCGCATTGGCGTCCCTGTTTTTGCAGGGATTGACCATGTGATTGTTGACCGCAATATTGCAGTTGGGCAAGTACAGGTTCGCCAGGTTTCCGGCTCAGATCATGCTGCTTTGCTTGCCACGATTGCTCTCCTCGATTAGTTCTGCATTGGTAGTAGTCAGTCGAGATTCGACTGTGTGCCTGCAGTGTCGGCGGTAGCTGCCTGTGCATTGGCTGCTGCATCGAGTTTGGCTCGCACCTCGTTCAGCAGTGTTTGCGCGCGCTGAGCGAGCGCCTCGCCAATCTCCCATTGACGCATAGACTGGTCGAGATTCAACCCGCCAGCCTCCAGCGCTTGCACGGCTTCAATAAGCTTGTCTCGCGCTTGTTCATAAGGCATCTGCGCAATGGTGTTGCGTTCCTCGTCGCTCAACGTGGAGGCAATATCGTTGTTCTTGGATGCGTTGGTCTTGTCTGCCATATTTACTCCCTTAATCTATGTGTTCGTGTTGTGTTCGTGTTCTCTTATTAATAAAGTACAAGTGAAGCTACTGCCTATCGTGCGCAGTGGCTGCGACCGCGCCCCTCTTCAGCGTGAGTGTCAGCTCGTCACCTGCCTGAATGGTATCTGCGTCGTCAATCACATGCCCATCTGCGTCTTGCACTACTGCATATCCGCGATTCAGTGTGGACTGCGGGCTTAGCGCTGTCAGCGAGGCATGTGCTTTTTCGACATGTAACGCCGCGTCGTCCACAATGCGCCTCATGCTGATGTCCATACGTCTGTGCGCCTCGTCAAGGAACCGTTGATG
Source organism: Parabacteroides merdae (assembly GCA_963623245.1). Taxonomy (GTDB): domain Bacteria; phylum Actinomycetota; class Actinomycetes; order Actinomycetales; family Bifidobacteriaceae; genus Bifidobacterium. The sequence continues at coordinate 5,750 of CAVFKU010000072.1, read as the reverse complement.
TGGTTCGAGCATGGTCAGCGGTTGCGTCAGGCTCGGTCGATTCGCATATCCTTCAATCAATCGAATCTGTTCATCCACGCGCCCTGAGACCCGCATGCGCATTTGCTTGACCGCACTGTCGATAAGTTGCCATTGTTCGCGCACGTCGGGCACGACCTTCTTTGCTGCGTCGGTGGGGGTGGAGGCACGAAGGTCCACCGCCAAATCAAGCAGCGTCCAGTCGTCCTCATGACCGATGGCAGAAATTAGGGGAGTGGAACAGGCTGCCGCCACGCGCACCACACCCTCGTCAGAAAAGCCCACCAGGTCCTCGAACGCGCCGCCGCCACGCGCCACAATGATGACATCCACTTCAGGATCAGCATCAAGCTCACGAATTGCCGCGATGATGTCAGGCGGGCATTGTGCGCCCTGCACATGTGCGTGCAACACTTTGAACCGCACGGCTGGCCAGCGCAGATTTACATTGGTGATCACGTCGCCTTCGGCGCGGGCCTGTGGTGCGCAAATCAGCCCGATACAGCTTGGGAATTCAGGCAACGGCACTTTGTGTTCCGCGTCAAACAGTCCTTCGCCTTTGAGTTTTTTGCGCAGCTCGTCAATCTGCTCTTTCAGGCCGCCCGCGCCGATTTTGCGAATATCGTCGCCGATGAAACTTAGGCGCGTTTGCTTGACCCAAATATCTGCACGCCCATGAATCACCACGCGATCGCCCTGTTTGAATTGCGCGGCAGCCGCGGCGAAATTACGCCAGCCGGACACTGAAATCGCAATGTCGTCGAAATCGTCGCGCACCGTCAGATAAGCCGAACCGGCTCGCCGCGTGTTAATTTCGGTAATCTGCCCGCAAATCCATGCCGCTGGCCATTTTTCTACGGCGGTGTGGAATTTCTGGCTCAGCACGCTCACTGGCCACGGGTTGTCCGCCGTGGTTTCGCTGGCCAAGCGTGGCAGTTGGTCGAGCGGGCGAGGTTGCAGTCCGCCCACATTCAAGTCTTCGCTCATGGGCACCACTATAGTGTCGAGGCGCATATATGCCCACAGTGCTTGCATATGGAATCATTCGTTATGTAGGCGCCCATATACCACGTAATTTGCACTTCGAGCGGATATGTATCCTCGACACGCAAGCCATGTATTGTTACCTTGTTCACACAATATTCTTTTCGGCGATATTGCGCAAAAAACGCTACCACTAGTGTTTTGCCGGCGCGTCGTTACTAGATATGGGGTTGGTTTGCCGTAGAGTACGAGAGGCAACAGAAATTACACGCATGTGGTTTTAGTGCGTCTACATGCTCACATAAGTGAGCTGGGGAGGACAGGGGTCATGGAGACTGAAGTGCTGGAAAACACCGCCATTAACACTGCGGCACGCATGGTGCAGGTGGAAAAGCGCGACGGTCGTGTGGTGGATTTCGACCCCATCAACATCATCTCTGCAGTTAAGTCATCCTTCGCTGATCTTGGCAAACGGGTTGGTCCTGAAGAAGAAGCGATGATTCGTGATCTCGCCAATCAGGTCGAGGGGGAAATCAAGAAACGCTATTCCGTCCCCGCCAAGATCGAAGACATCCAGAACCTCGTCGAGCACGCCCTTATTGAAGATCACTTGTACGATGTGGCTCGCAACTATACGAGCTACCGTCTTGACAAGGACATCCAGCGAGCGAAGGCCACCGATGTCAACGAGGCTGTCTCCCGCTTCATCAACCACGACCCCACGCTGATTCACGAGAACGCGAACAAGGATTCCAACGTCTACGCCACCCAGCGCGACCTGCTGGCCGGAGCGGTGAGCAAGGCTGCAGCATTCAATATGTTGCCGCCTGCTGTTGCCAACGCGCACATGAAGGGCGACATTCACTTCCACGACGCCGACTATTCGCCGTTCACCGCGCAGTCGAACTGCTCGTTGCCTAACTTCTGGGATATGCTGGCCAACGGCTTTACGCTGGGCAATGCGCCGATGGCTTCTCCGAAGTCCATCGCCATCGCCGCCACGCAGATCACGCAGATTATGAAGGACGTGGCTTCCAGCCAATATGGTGGCCAGACAGCCAATCGCGCGGATGAACACTTGGCAGAATACGCTAAGAAGGATTACGAGAAGTTCCTCGAAGAGGCGCGTGAGACCATTCCCGACGGCATGCCTGTCGAGTTCGCCCGTCGTCAGGTCGAGAATGCCAAGAAGAACGAACCGGCCAAGCTGCACTTCGGTTCCCGCGAGCCCTTGCCGATGGACACCCCGTTCCATGACGATGTGGACGAGCTTGAGCAGGAGCGTGAGATTCTTGCGAAGATTCGTACACGCAAGGCCATTTACGATGCCATGCAGACCATGGAATATCAGATTAATTCCAACCGCGTGTCCAACGGTCAAACCCCGTTCGTCACAGTCGGCTTTGGTTTGGGCACTGACTGGTTCTCTCGTGAGATTCAACGCGCGATTCTGCTGAACCGTATTCGCGGCCTTGGCAAAGATCATCACACGGCAATCTTCCCCAAGCTGGTGTTCACCATCAAGCATGGCGTGAACTCGGAGCCGAGCGACCCAAACTACGACCTGAAGCAATTGGCGCTCGAATCGGCCACCAAGCGCATGTATCCAGACGTGGTCTTCTACGAGAACATCGTCAAGATCACCGGTTCATTCAAAGCGCCGATGGGGTGCCGCTCCTTCCTGCAGGGCTGGGTGAACCCCGAGACCGGCCAGGATGAGGAAGACGGGCGCATGAACCTGGGCGTGGTGTCGGTCAACGTGCCGCGCATCGCGCTGGAATCCCACGGCGACAAGACCCGCTTTTGGAAGCTGTTCAATGAACGCATGGAGGTGGCGCATCAGGCGTTGCAGTTCCGCATCATGCGGTGCAAGCAGGCTGCGCCGGTTAACGCCCCGACGCTGTTCCGCTTCGGTGCCTTCGGTCGCCTTGGTGCAAACGATAACGTGGACACGCTGTTCAAGAACGAGCGTTCCACCGTTTCGCTCGGCTACATCGGTTTGGCCGAAGCTGCCGCCGTGTTCTACGGCAAGGATTGGATTCGTGACCACGGCTGGGATCCAGAAGGCAAAGAGTTTGCGCTGTCTATTGTTAAGCGCATGAACGAGCTGTGCAAGCAGTGGAGCAAGGCTGAGGGGTATCACTATTCCGTGTATTCCACGCCGGCTGAATCTCTTACTGACCGTTTTAACCGCATGGATCGCGAGAAGTTCGGTCGCATCGAAGGCGTGACGGATCACGACTTCTACACCAACTCATTCCACTACCCAGTGTGGCTGCAACCAACGCCCATGGAAAAACTCAACTACGAGAAGGATTTCCCGTATTACGCTTCGGGTGGCTTCATCAACTACTGCGAGTACCCCTGCTTGCAAGATAATCCGAAGGCGCTAGAAACGGTGTGGGATTACGCCTATAACATCGGCATCGGGTACCTCGGCACCAATACGCCAATTGACCACTGCTTCGTGTGTGGCTTCCAAGGCGACTTCGCGCCCACCGAACAAGGCTTCAAGTGCCCAGAGTGCGGTAATGCTGATCCAGATAAGTGCAATGTCACCAAGCGCACTTGCGGCTATCTTGGCTCGCCGGTGCAGCGCCCGATGGTGCATGGCCGTCACGAGGAGATTGCCCACCGCGTCAAGCATATGAGCGGTTCCACTGGCCATGTCACCTTTGACGACGGCACTACCCGCGATTGGTTCCAGGAAGCCAAGTGACCGCTACTCGGCACGACTTTGCTGCTGGTGAGGCTAATCGAGGCCCTTCTGTTCCTTCCAATGGCTTGGCCAACGACCCGCGTGCTGGGCAATGGGATGGTCGGCGCATGTCCAAACGCATGATTGCCGACTACAAGACCTTTATCGTCACCGACGGTGAAGGCGTGCGTAACTCCCTATATGTTTCCGGCTGTCCGTTTCATTGCGAGGGCTGTTTTAATGCTTCTATCTGGGATTTTCAAGCCGGTCACGAGTACACCCAAGCGCTCGAAAATCGCATCATCGAAGATTTACGCCCCGAATATGTGCAAGGCTTGACGTTTCTTGGCGGCGAGCCCATGCTTGCCACACCCGTGCTTATTCCGCTTGCTAAGCGTATTCGCCATGAGTTCGGCCTTGCCAAAGACATCTGGAGTTGGACGGGCTACACTTGGGAAGAACTCATGAGACCAGGGGAGACCTCCGACAAACGCGAGCTGCTTGAGCTTATCGACATTCTCGTGGACGGCCGCTATATTGCGCCTTTGCATGATTCCCTCCTGCAATTCCGTGGCAGCTCCAACCAGCGCATCCTCGACGTCCCCAAGTCTTTGGCTGCTAATCGTCCCGTTCTTTGGTCGAAGCTGCACGACCAAGAGCGCCAAGTTATGGAAATATATTTAAAAGATCGCGTTGCTGGTGAGGAGCAACAAGCCTCCTGAGTGGAAGTGTTTCCCGCAGTTACATTTGGGTGATACAGCTGAAAATGCGCTAGGCTTGCGGTATGCGCATGAGTGATGAAGAATTCGAGAGTGTGCTCGAAGAGGCAATGGCTGCTATCCCTGAGCGATTTAAGCGGGCGTTGAGCAACATTGCGATTGCATGGGATTATGAGCCGAACGGGCGTGAACTGGCCACTGCGGAAGACTCGTCAGGCGAACTGCTTGGCCTATATACTGGGGTGCCCATCACTAAACGCACCACCAGTTACAGCGCTGTCATGCCTGATGTCATCACGATTTTCAAAGGACCGCATGAGCGCACTTGTCCGTCCCATGAAGCAATGGTCGAGCAGATCAAGAAAACTGTCATCCATGAGATTGGGCATTACTTCGGTTTTGATGATGAGTATCTGCATTCTCATGGATACTGAGTAGTAAAGGCGGGGCGCCCTATGTCATGACCATTGGTGATTATCTCGTGAGCAAAATCACCCCCTGCGAATACCCCGTTGGGCGGGTGGTTGGGCTAGGCTAGTTCATCAGTAAGCCGGTCGTTACCGCCAGCAAATGTGCTACAGCTGCTCGGCTGTTATTGCGTAGCGCCTTGCAGGTTGGGAACATTGCCGGAATTCGAGTGTGTAGAGGGATACATGGTTGACACCGCACCTGCCGTGAGCACGGTGAGCGCCGCGAAGCCGTTGCGCGTGGGATTGGACATCGGTTCCACCACCGTCAAAGCCGTAGTACTTGATCAGGGTGATTCGCTGGCCGAAACGCTGTTTTCCGATTACCGCCGTCATCATGCCAATGTTCGTGCGACGGTGGCGGGTTTGCTGGTTGATATTCACGCTAAACTCGAAGAACTTGGCCGCGGAGATGAGCCAATTCGCCACCGGTTCAGGCGGTCTTGCGCTTGCAGATAATCTGCATGTGCCATTCGTGCAGGAGGTTATCGCCGAAACCGAAGCAATCGACAAGGAATATCCCCAAGCTGATGTCATCATCGAACTGGGCGGCGAAGATGCCAAAATCACCTATCTGAAACCCACCCCCGAACAGCGCATGAACGGTTCGTGCGCGGGCGGCACCGGCGCGTTCATCGACCAGATGGCCACCCTGCTTGACACCGACGCTTCGGGCTTGAACAGCATGGCGAAGGAATATCAAACCCTCTATCCCATCGCCTCGCGTTGCGGTGTGTTCGCCAAAACCGATTTGCAACCGCTTATCAACGATGGAGCCGCCAAGCCCGACCTCGCCGCCTCCATCTTCACCGCCGTGGCCACCCAGACCATTGCTGGTCTTGCTTCCGGCAGACCGATTCACGG
>CAVFKU010000071.1:0-8093 GCA_963623245.1 Parabacteroides merdae | reverse complement strand
GGCGCGCTCGATGGCGGCGGGGGAGAGGATGGCCCACCACATGCCGCCGTCGGAGCCGAACGCTTTTTGTGGGGAGAAGTAATAGGCGTCGGTCTGGCTGATGTCGACAGGCAACGAGCCGGCGGCCGACGTGCCGTCAATCAGCGTGAGTGCGCCTTGTTCTAGGCTGCCCTCGACGCGGCGCACAGGAGCTGCCACGCCTGTGGAGGTTTCGTTGTGCGCCCAGCAATAGGCGTCCACATATTCGGTATGCTCAGGCAAACGATAAGTGCCCGGTTCGCCTTCATAGATGACAGGTTCTTCTAAAAATGGCGCAATCGCGGCAGACTTGGCGAACTTGGAGCTGAACGAACCGTAGCTACCAAACGCTGCTTGACGGGTGATCAGCGAAGCGCAGGCGATTTCCCAGAAGCAGCTCGCGCCGCCATTGCCGAGCGCAATCTCATAATCGTCGGGCAACTGGAAGAATTCAGCAAGACCTTCCCGAATTGATGCGACGAGTTCGCGCACTGGACGCTGACGGTGCGATGTGCCTAGCAGCGTGGTGGCGCCGGCGTTGAGTGTGGCGACCTGCTCGGTGCGGATTTTGCTTGGCCCGCAGCCAAAGCGGCCATCTTCGGGCAACATGTCGCTTGGAATCTTCACTGTATTGGCCATATCTCCCACCCTAGCCGTCAGTGCGGATGGTGCGTGCAATGTCTCAAAAGCGGGGGTGTGGATGGAAGATGGCAAGTCGCGCTATGGTTGGCCTCATGGTTGGCAAGAAGGTCGGCGTGTGCCCGCGATTACTTCGTAATTACTAGGTGTGTCGTCATATGGCTATGGTGCACGATAAAGTGGCCACATGTGACGAGAATGTGCGACCCATGCACATGTGTGGGGCGCCCTATCGAAACTATGAGGAGTGATTGCTTATGAAGCATGCTGCACGCAAGGCGGCTAAGACTTCAGGCATATCCAAATGTTCTCGGTTGGCGCATGCTGCGGTTAAGTCTAAGAGCGAGAAGACTGAGGGCAATGGTGCCGTAATTGGTCTTGATGCTGCAGTGCTTGACAAGATTAATGAGCTCGCGCCCATGACCCGTCGCTCTATGCGCGAAAGTGCGCGCGCTGCCGAACGTCGCAATATGCTAATTGGCTCAGCTTCGCTGGCCACGTTGGTTGGCACTGCTGCTGCCGCAATGGCTTTCGCTCATCCTGATGAGCGCGTGATGCTGGCTTCAGATGCTTCCACAACTACCACGCAGATGCAGCGTATTTCTTCCGCGGCTTCCCGTTCTGGTACTCGTTCCGCGTTTGATGCAGACGACACTGAAACTCAGCAGACTTCCAATGAAGGCGCTTGGTCGCTTGGTGACGCCAATACCAATCTTGACGTCAGTCAAATGTCGCGTTCTGCGGCCAAGAATCCCAATGTGGCCACGCTGATGGATGAAGACGACGGCGAGCTGCCTTCTGATTTCAATCCCAATCATGACACTGGAGACAGCGGCAATTCTTATGGTGTGGGTCAGTGCACATGGTGGGCGTATTTGCGCCGCCAGCAGCTTGGCTTGCCGGTGGGCTCGCATTTTGGCAACGCCAATATGTGGGCTTCCAGCGCTCGCGCACTTGGCTATTGGGTGGATAACACTCCGCGTCATGTGGGAGACATCGTGGTCTTCGCTTCCGGCCAAGAAGGCGCCAGTTACGCCTATGGTCATGTGGCCATCGTTGAGAAGATTAATGATGACGGCTCTATTACCATCTCTGAATGCAATGTTGCTGGCAGCAAGAACACTTCCACAAGAACGCTGTCCAAGGTTTCTAATTTCCAGTACATCCACTACTGATATATGCCAATAATTGGTGCTGCTCTAGCAGTGCTTTGGCGCGGCGTGTCGCGCAGTATTGTCCCAAAAGTGAAGATTGTGTTCTTGTGCTACGGAAGTAGCCGCTGGTAATGTAAGGAAACGATGAAGAACGTAAAGCATACTATGTCAGCGCTCGTTGCTGCTGCAATCGCGTGCGCTACTTTTGTCGCTATTGCTCCAGCTGCTACTGCTGCCAGCTCGAACGCGACTACTGCTTCTGAGCGGTCTTTCCCTGCAACCACAACGGTGCGCAAGAATCTGTTTGATGAATCTGTTTCCACTGAAGTCGAAGAAGACGCAGATTGGGGCGGCATTGAAACCCTAGACGTGCCGAAGACCAAGTCTCAGTCGGAACAGGAAGCCGAAGCTGCACAAGAGCGTCAAGCCGAAGCTGAGCGTCAGGCCGCTTCCAACGCTGCCGCAGCTTCTCGTTCTGCAACGCGAGCTGCTTTGCCGGAAGTGCCGTCGAGTGCAAACGGCAGCGCTATTGCTGAATATGCGACTCAGTTCCAAGGCTATGCGTACGCCTCTGGCGGTAACACTCCGAGTGGTTGGGACTGCTCCGGCTTTGTGCAGTATGTGTTCTCGCAGTTTGGTGTCTCATTGCCGCGTACCTCTGGGGCTCAGGCGTCAGTTGGTGTTGCGGTTGCAAGTCTTGATCAGGCTCAGCCTGGCGATATTCTTGCCAATGGAACTCATGCAGCCATCTATATTGGCAATGGCATGGTGATGAACGCTATGAGTACGCAATATGGCACCGGCATTTCTTCCACGGCCGTGTTCTTGGGAAGGTCATTCCAGATTCGCCGTGTGCTGTAACCAATAGTTCATATGCCTGTTTATGACGCGCTCTCGTGTGGGCGCGTCTTTTATTTTTCGCTGGCTTGGCTGGATGGACTTGTCTGGATAGGTATGTTCGTCAGATAGTCTTGGCTGGATGCGCGGTTGCAGGCAGTGCGTGCAGGCAGTGTGTGCAGGCAGTGTCTACATACGACCATCTGGCTGGTTTGCATATGCAGTCAGCGAACTTGAGTGTCGCCTGATGGCCGTTGCGAGTGTCAAGAGGTATTCTTAGAACCATGAACAGCGCGCTGCTTCCAAGGCGCCGCGCGATTATTCAAGGAGATTGTCATTATGAACGACAAGGCTATTCTCGTTGGTGTGGACGGCTCGAACGCGAGTTATAAGGCTGCATGGTGGGCAGCGAATTACGCCAAGCATGCGGGGCTTACGCTGCAAATAGTTTGCGCATATTCCTTGCCTAGCTATGCAGCGGTGAGCTTTGACGCCACATACACCGCCATGGGAGACGATAACGCGGCGCACAGTGACGCTCAGGAGATTCTTTCCAAGGCAAAGGCTGTTGCTGATGAGCAAGGTGTTGAGGCTTCTACGCTTATTGTTACCGGCGATCCGGCTTCCGTGTTCGTGGAGCTGTCGCGCAACTACAATCTCATTGTCATCGGCAATCGCGGCAAGGGTGGTCTTGCAGAACGTCTGCTTGGCACCACCTCGTCAAGCCTGCCTGCTTATGCGTATTGCCCGATTGTTGTGGTGCCTTATACCGACGACGACGGTAATCTGATGCACTTGAACAACACTATTACCAAAGTGGCTGTTGGTGCTGATGAATCCAAGTGGGGTTTGAAGGCTCTGGAGATTGCTGCCGACTTTGCTGCTTCTTGGGAGGCTGATCTCGATGTTATTTCCGCTGCTCCACAGGTCGGCGGTGTGGAAGACAGTGTGTATGACGCTTATATGGACGATTTGGAAACGCGCGTTGCTCCATTGCAGGAAGCGCACCCGAATCTGAGGATTAACAAGCGCATCGTGCCGGGCTCTGCGGTTAACGCTTTGACTGAAGCCAGCTACAACCATGATGTTGTGGTTGTTGGCTCTCGTGGTCGCGGCGGCTTCACAGGTCTGCTGCTTGGCTCCACCAGCCAAGGGCTTATTCAGCACGCTGTCAGCCCAGTGTACGTGGTGCCGCGCAAATATGTGGAGGCTGCCGAAAGCCGCCTTGACACAGTGCCAAGTTCGCCGGCGGACGTCACCCCGAAGCCGTTGGGCGACATTTCTGGCGTTGAGGAAGCTCCGGTTTCCACCGCTTCGCCCGAAGTGGTTCAGGAACTCGAAAAGACCATTGACCCCGAGCGCTGATTCGCAATACATAGCGCAAAATACGAAATACAAAATGCAAAACACGAAATGCAAAAGGCTCCCGTTTAGTTTGCGGGAGCCTTTTGATTGACATACTCAACGTTTGATAGTGACGTCCATGCGTACGGGCGTTTCTTGCACATAGGTGTGCTTGACAGTGCAGCCCTTGTCCACATGGCGCGTGATGCGCTCCTTAAGCTTGCTCGCATCTTCGTCGCTCAACCCAGCCTCGGTGGCGTCAACCACCAGTTGCTCGTTGAAGTTGATATAGGCGTCGTTGTCGGCGTCATAAGTGCCGTCTACCACGATTTTCGCGCCCTTGCCTTCGCCGAGTGTATGTTCAATGGCGAACTGGCTGGACAGTGCTGCGCAGCCAGCCAGCGCAATCTTCATCAGGTCACCGGGTGTGAACTGCCCGCGATCCTTGCCGAACTTGATGTGAGCACCATCTTCACTGAATGCGTCCCACGAGCCGTCCTCGTTGCGCTCTACCCACAGTCTTTTTCCCATAACCTTCTCCTTTGTGCGAATGTAGTCAACTCTTCTATTATGCTCCCCAAAGCGGGTTATAGGCCGAGCGTCAAGCCAGTGGGGAAATCGTAATTGGCAGCCTTCTGGGGCAACTGAACAATCCTATCAGCAAAAGAAAACCCGAAACCGTTGGAATTACAATGATTTCGGGCATCTGGCGGAGGATACGAGATTCGAACTCGTGAGGCTGTTACACCAACACGCTTTCCAAGCGTGCGCCATAGACCACTAGGCGAATCCTCCATGCGCAACCATGCTCCTAATCAAGCGGGCTGGTACGCAACTTGTCTAGAATACCGCAGGGCGTTGATTAATAGCCGCTCGGCGTGGCGCGTTAAATCTGGGCAGTCGTAAGGGCATGCGTAAAGGCTGGAGTATAGGATAATCAAGCAGCCCAATAACTTACGAAAGGTTCGCACACATGCAGCTAGCCACTTGGCTTGAAGTCGTGCCGATGATGTTGGTCGTTGCCGCGGGTCTTTATGTGCCCGGTGCACTGATTGTCGCAGTCGCCGGCGGCAAGCGTCATAAGAGCTTGCTGCGTGTAGCTGCGCTTGCTCCGATCGCGTCGATGGCCGTCGCTGGCGTCAGTGGCATTCTCGCCTATCAAGTTCATGTTCGATGGGGTTGGGGTTGCTATCTGCTATCCGCATTGATTGTTTTGCTGCTGACTGTGTTGGCGCGTATCGCAGCTGTTCGCTTCGCCATTGCTCGCCGCAGCGATGCAAGTCTTGAGGCAAGTCTTGCCACAAGTCTCACCACAAGTCGCAGCAACCCCAGCCAGCGCTTAGACTACAAACGCATCGTTCCCGCACTTGCTGGCGTCTTTATCGCCGCCGCGTCCGTCATCCTGCGCCTCGTGCGCGCCACGCCGTCACCCGACCAAATCACCCAGACCTACGACACCGTGTTCCATGACAACGTGGTGGCTCGCATTGTGCAAACCGGCGAAGCCTCGTCGCTGCACGCCCTGCCGCCCATCCGCGACGTGTATCCCATCGCGTTCCAACAGTTCGCCGCGCTTGGCGAATTGGCCATGCCAGACGCCACCGCGCCTGCCGCAATCACTTGCGCATGGCTGGTGTTTGCTGCGCTGGTGTGGCCTATTTCCATCCTGTTCCTGACGCGCGAAATGTGCGGCGACAGGGCGCTTCCCAGCTTCCTTGCGCCCGTACTGGCTGTCTGTGTGGCGGGCGGGCCGTTTGTGTTGCTTGATTGGGGCACGCTGTATTCGATGTACGCCGGCCAGGCTCTCCTTCCTGTGTTGCTCGCCTTGACTTGGCGCTGGTGCCTGAAGGATTGGAACCGCGGCGCGCGAACCTGCGCGAGCGGCCTTGCTTGGATTGTTGTCGCCGCCTTGGCTGTCTCGCTGGCGCATTTCCGAGTGATCATGACGTTCCTGCTCGTAGGCATTCCGCTTGTGCTCGCTTGGCTGTGGGCTGCGGCTCAAACTTTGAAACGCACCAAGGGTGTGCGTGCCATGCGTTTGGCCGTAATCGCTTTTGTTGCTGTGGTGTTGGCGGTGTTTGCCGCCGGTTGCGCGGTGTTCGCAAAGATGTATATTTTCGATTCGACTCGCCCGATTTCCGACCATCCCAACGGCCAGCCTGCTCAGCCCACCGAGACCATCCCCTCGGCCACCGTCCGTTTCCTCACCGGCACGCCGATCACCTCCGCCAACCAGCGGCTCGTCACCGATTGGGTTGTCGTCGCCTTGCTGTTGGTCGCCCTCATCGGCATCGTTGCTCTCGCACACAACACCGCGAAACGCAACGGCTTGCTTCTGTTCGCTGGCTTCTTATTGCTCGGCTTGGTGTTCGTCGCTTGTGCTGGCACGCATGCCGACTGGGCGAAAGTGCTGACGGCGTTGTGGTACAAGGATCAACGCCGTCCGTTCTCCGCATGGCCCATGATGGCGGTGCCGATTATCTGCCTCGGCTGGCAAACGCTTTGTGACGGCATCGGCACCCGCGCTATGAAACTGAACGCGATGTTGAACGTGAAACCGAGCGCGGCGTTTGTCTCCCAGGCTGCTCGGCTTCTTGCCGCCGTGTTGGCCGTGCTGGTGTGCACTGCCAGCACACAGATGGCAGGCATGATGAACTCAGTGGCCAACGTCACCAGCTTCGCTGAGAACGGCCAAGACACCCCCATGCTAACCTCGGACGAATACTTGTTGCTCAAGCGCCTGAACAAAAACGTGCCCGTAGACGAAGAGATCATCGCCGACCCGTGGAACGGCAGCGCGTTCTCGCTGGCTGTGGGCGGCCGCACGCCCTATTACGCGCATCTGTCTATGGCGTGGGATCAGGACCATTTCTATTTGGCGAATAATTTAAAGAACATTGACACCGACCCGCAGGTGTGCCAGATTTTGAAACGCAACAATCTTAAGTGGTATCTGTCGATGGGCGGGCCATATGTGAAAGACGACCCAAACCAGAAAATGTTCGATGGTCTGAAAGTGGTTGAGGGTGCTATGCAGCAGGTCGACCGCCAAGGCGAGGCTGCGTTGTATCGCATCACCGCGTGCGAATAGTGAATAGCGAATAGCGAACAGTGGGCGACATGCAACAGGTAAGATAAACCTTATGCAATACACAGTCACAGCCGTCGTGGTCTCCTACAATCGCGAAGCTCTATTGCGAGAATGCCTTGACGGCCTCGCTGCACAAACCAGACCAGTGGATAATGTTGTCGTTGTCGACAATGCCAGCACAGACGGTTCGCGTGACGTGATTCGTAGGCATGAGCTGATTGCCGCGCATATGGACAACGGCACCGCGCATGTCGTTGAGCTGAAGGAAAACACTGGTGGCGCCGGGGGGTTCTGTGCAGGAATCGCCATTGCGCTCGCAGACTTTGACGCGGCGCAAGCTGCCGAGACGGAGGCCAAAACAACTGGGGCTTCCCAATCGCGCCACTATCTGTGGCTAATGGACGATGACACTGTGCCCACGCCCACCGCGCTCGAAGCGTTGCTCGCCGCAGTTGGGCGCTGCATGTACGAAAATCGCGCCATGCCAGCCGCGCTTGGTTCCAAAGCGTTGTGGATTGACGGGCGCGAGCATCTGATGAACAAGCCGCGCGTGCGCACGCACATCATCAAAGGCGACAAATACCTTGATATGTCGAGCTTTGCTGCTGATGCCGCGCCGAGTGCGGCGGTGAGCCCCAACGAAACCCGCGCCTATCAGGCCCGATCGCTCTCATTCGTCTCCTGTCTGATCAACGCCGGCGCGATTGTCAATCTGGGAAGGCTGCCGCGCGCTGCCTATTTCCTGTGGAATGACGATTTCGAGTTCACCACAGCGCTGCTGCGCCGAGGTATTGGATATTACGTGCCTGCCAGCGAAGTGGTGCACAAGACCAAGGTGTTTGGCTCGTCCGATGCTGATCCGGGCGCGAGGTTCTATGAGGAGGTGCGTAACAAGATTTGGCTGTGGCGCTTCTCGCGGCAAAATTTCACTCCAGTGGAACAGTTTGAGTTTTTACTTAAGACCGTTCGCCGCTGGTCGCTCACTTGGCATCGTGCTCAAGACAGCAAGC
>CAVFKU010000070.1:0-8165 GCA_963623245.1 Parabacteroides merdae | reverse complement strand
GTCTCTGGTCGCCAGACGTTGGCAGGCGTTCAATTTTGACGCCGAGACCAAGGTGGAGTTCGATCCGAACAACTACATGCAGATGGCAGGTTTGACGAACTACTACAACACCCTGTGCTGGTCGTGGGCGTTTGTCACTTGGGATGAGAAACGCAAGACGCGCGTGATCGAAGTCGCACAGAACGATTTCGACCAATACACCTCATTCCTCAAGGATGAAGCCATCGTGGTTCCGCCCAGTGCCAAGGCGGTGTGGCTGCGCGTCAAGGTGCGCACCAAGTACTACGCCTACGAGTATTCCTTTGACGGCGAGAATTTCACGGAGATTCCGGTGAAACTCGACGCGAAGATCCTCTCCGATGACTATGTGAACCAGCGCTACGGAGGCTTCTTCACCGGCGCGTTCGTGGGTCTCGCCTGCGTTGATCTGTCCGGTTATGACGCGACGGCCGACTTCGGCTATTTCGATTATCGGGAGCTTCCTGATAGCGAATAGTTGCGCGATGGGATGGGCGGCGGATGGCTCGTGTGGTCTCCGTCGCCTTTTGATTTCGTGACATGGGCGTGTGTGTGGATGGCGGCCTTGAAGGCTCGATGAGGAGGAAAGCGAAGATGAGCTTGAGATTGCCGAAACTGTTGGATGACGGCTGTGTGTTGCAGGCTGGGCGTGCTGTGCGCATATGGGGCTGGGCGGATGCCGGCGCCCATGTCACAGTGGATTTCGAAGGACGCAAGGCGAGCGCCGAAGTCGGTTCAGCAGACGGGGCGTGGTGCGTTTCGTTGCAGTCGATGGATGCGGGCGGGCCTTTCACGTTGCGCGTCGAATCCTCGTCCGGGGAGTGTTTGGAGCGCAGTTGCTACGTGGGCGAAGTGTTCCTGTGCTCCGGCCAATCGAACATGGAACTGCCTATGGGTTGGGTGCGCGCCGACTATCCGCAGGAGTACGAGCGTGCCGCCGATCCGCTGCTTCGCCAATACAAGGTGATTCCGGACTGTGATTTCGCCGGGCCTTGCTCCGACCACGATCGCGCCGCCTGGCATGGTTGCAGCCCGGAAACGCTTGATGATTTTTCCGCGCTCGCCTATTTTTTCGGACGCAGGATTCGCGAGCACTTCGATGTTCCCGTCGGATTGCTGAATGTTTCGCTGGGTGGCTCGCCAATCGAATCCTGGATGGATGCCGATGCGTTGAAGGCGTTTCCAGGGGCGCTCGCCGAGCTTGCGCCCTATCTGGGTGAAGGTGTAGCCAAGCGCAAGAGTGCCGATTCGGTGGAGGCCCGTGACCGCTGGTATCAGGACCTGCATTACGAAGCTGCGGCTGATGCGCACCATGATTGGGTGCCGCTTGTTGCTTGGGATTGCCCGAAAGACAAGGAATGCAAGCCGAGCGGGGTTCAGTGGCGTTCCATCACGCTGCCGGGCTGGTATGCCGAGCGCGGACTGGCTGGGTTCCGTGGCGAAATCGAGCTCGTCAAAACTGTGTTTCTGCCATCGGGAGTGGGGCAATCGCCGGCTTTGCTGCGCTTGGGAACCATGAACGATGCCGACCACACATGGGTGAACGGTCATCTGGTAGGCGGCCGCAGCAATGTCTACGAGCCGCGCGATTACGCCATCGAAAAAGGAATCCTGCGGGCGGGCGCCAATGAGATTCGCGTGCGCCTTGTTATCGAACGGTCGGGCGGTCGCGTGACGCCCGGCAAACGCATGGCTCTGTATGTGGGTGACAACACCTACGATTTATCCGGCGAATGGCAATATGCCGTGACGGCCGAAGCCGACCGCGACTGTCCGTTCGAGGATTTCGTGCGTTGGAAGCCGACAGGATTGTACAACGCCATGCTCGCCCCATGTTTCCCTTATGTGGTGCGTGCGGTGCTGTGGTATCAAGGCGAATCGAACACTGGTGATCGCGCCGCGCAATACGGTGACGAGCTGAAGGCCATGATTGAGTTGTGGCGCAGCAAATGGCAGCAGCCGGACATGCCGTTCCTCATCGTCCAGTTGCCGAACTTCGCCATCGACACCGTCGAAGACGGTGGCTGGCCGATCGTTCGTGAGGAGCAATGGAATGTTGCTGAATCGTTGGACGGCGTGGCTTCGGTGGTGACGTTGGACGCCGGCGAATGCAACGATCTGCACCCACATAACAAGCAGCTCATCGCGGCGCGTTTGTATGATGCCGCGCTTGATGTGGTGTACGGCGAGCCGTCGAAGACACAGCCTTATGTTTCTGAAGTGGAGTGTGCTGGCGAATGGTTGACCATCCACTGTGCATGGAAAACATATGCTGGCAAGCCTACCGCAGCGCAATCGCAACACCAACTTGCCACATTGGACGGTGCTGACCCAGCGGAGCTGACTTTTCTGTGGAAAGGCGCCGGAACCGTCGAACGCGCACACGGCATCATCGACGGCGCCGATATCAAAGTCCATATGCCAGCACAGCGCCCCGACGAAGTGCGTTACGCATGGTGCAACAACCCGCAGTCCGGCCTCATTTGCGACATGAACGGCATGCTGCTGCCCCCGTTCCGTCTCGCGCTGTAGCAAATCAAAGCCTAGCCAATCAGTCAACTGCCAATAAGGAGAACAACAACATGGAATCGCTATTCGAACAGTATGGATATGACACCAATGAGGTGCGGGAACGTGTGCAGCAAGTCTGGTACGAGATTTTCGAAGGGGGTGATAAATTTTATTGGCAGACCGATGAGGGGCTTGGCTATGTCAAGGACACCGGCAATGACGATGTGCGCACCGAGGGCATGAGCTATGCCATGATGCTTGCGGTGCAATTCGATCGCAAGGATGTGTTCGACAAGCTGTGGGGCTGGGTCATGCGCTACATGTACATGTCGGAAGGGCATCATGCACATTATTTTGCATGGTCGGTCGATCCTTCCGGCGTGCCAAATGCCGACGGCCCCGCCCCAGACGGCGAGGAATACTTCGCCATGGCTCTGTTTCTTGCTGCGCGACGTTGGGGTAATGGTGAGGGCATCTACGATTATGCTGCGTGGGGGCGTGAGATTTTGCGATACTGCGTCCACAAGGGGGAGCGGTATGAAGGTGAACCCATGTGGAATCCAAGCAACAAGCTCATCAAATTCATTCCCGAAACCGAATGGAGCGACCCCTCCTATCATCTGCCTCACTTCTACGACGTATTCGCCAAGGAAGCAGATGGGGAAGACCGCGATTTCTGGAACCAAGCGGCGCAAGCGAGTCGCCGTTATCTGGCTCTCGCCTGTAATGCTGAAACTGGCATGAACGCCGAATACGCCGATTTTGACGGCAGTCCGCATGTGGACGAGCGCGATCACTGGCATTTCTTCTCCGATGCGTATCGCACTGCCGCGAACATTGGACTGGATTCGCTATGGGGTGGAACGTCGAAAGAACTATGTTCCAGAGTGAATGCACTGCAGCGTTTCTTCCTGACTCACGACCGAACCTGCGTATATGCGGTGGATGGCACGCCGGTGGACGAGCGTGTGCTGCACCCGGTGGGATTCATCGCCACTATGGCGCAGGGATCGCTGGCAGGTCGCTTCGCTGAAAGCATCGATGCTGACGATTGCGCCCGCCGTTGGGTGAGCGTGCTATGGAACACACCGATGCGCGTTGGTGACCGCCGATACTATGACAATTTCCTCTATGCCTTCGCCATGCTGGCGTTGAGCGGAATGTACCGTTACGAGTGGTGAGCATTTGGCGCTGTTGCATATTCAGGCAACGAGCCATACCTTGCGATTGAAGAGAATATGTAAGTGGGGCGCGTGAGATCGGGTGACTTCGCGCGCCCCACTTACATATGAAGAGAATATGCGTGGAATCGTCAGTACTTGTTCGCGCCGGCCCCTTCCCACTTGACGGTGAAACCGCGGTGATAGTGCAGGAACATGTTCGCGCCATAGCGGTCGACCTCGCGGTGCGTGAACAGCATGCGAATGGCGAACGCGGTCTGCACGTCTTCCGGCAGCGCTAGGAACGCCTGGTGCGCATCCCAGTAGGGGGTGGTGCAGATGGCGGCGTCGGGCACATAAGCGTAGCCGTATCCGTCTTCGTTGACGTAACCCATGAACGGCAGATCCCATGCGTTGTGCTTGGTCAGCTCCGCCTTGAAATCCTCGACTTGTGCCAGCGCCTTGTCGCTGATGCCGAATTCCCTGGCCACGTTGTTTGCGGCGGCGGTTTTGGCGGCGGCGTCCTTGCCAAACATTTCCAGATCCACGGTGATGGTTTTGTTTTCTGCCATATCTGTTTCTCCTTGGGGCCTAAAACGAACATTGATAATGTTCGCATTCAAGCGAACGCAACGTCTGTTTTATGCCGGATATAGTGATGGTGGATGGACGGCGTTGTGTCATCCGAGACTTAGCATAACACGCAAGAAGGCTGCAATGCTGTGAATTGCCGCATCTGATTGCCAAGTTTTCGTCGATGGCATGTGGAATGGGAGCTTGTGTTCACTTGTTGACTAGCATGTTCATTTTGACGATAAATAGAACATGATGAATGTGTGTTATGTGCTACGAAGCGAACATGAGGGGCGCTGTCACGGCGTGTCGCCCTTCGCTGCTGTGCAGTTACGAGGCACACGGCATCGAAGGGCAACACTGATATGAAATACGTTTTACCTAATAGCTCGGCTATCGCATACGGTTATCGAGCTTGGATTCAGCCGCGAGCCTTGGCGTAGGCTTCGTAGACGGCGGGCGTCGGCTCGCCGCTTTCGATGCCCTCGATGGTGAGCTGCCATGCGGGCGGTTCGCTCTCGCCCGAAAGCACCCAGGCGGCCTGACGTGCGGCGCCGATGGCCACATATTCGTCTGTGGCCGGGCGCGTCACGTCCATGCCCAAGATCGAGGGCGCCAGCGTGCGGATGGCCACGGACTTCGCGCCGCCGCCAATCAGCAGGATGCGCTTGATGTCCGCACCGAGGGAACGAATCAGTTCAAGGCAGTCGCGCTGTGAACACAACAGGCCTTCCACGAAGGCGCGCGCCAGGTTTTCCTTGGTGGTGTTGTGTAAGGTCATGCCCGTCAGCGAGGCTTTGGCGTCCGGGCGGTTCGGTGTGCGTTCGCCGTCGAAATACGGCACCAGCGTGATGCCGCCGGCACCGGGCTCAGCCATGAAGGCCAGCTTGGCCAGCTCGTCGTAATCCACACCCAGCGCGGCGCGGCCGGCGTCGAGAATGCGCGAACCGTTGATGGTGCAGGCCAGCGGCAGATAGTGGCCGGTGCAGTCGGCGAAGCCGGAGACGGCACCCGTCAGATCGTAGGTGGGGTTTTCGGAGATGGCCGCGGCCACGCCGGAGGTGCCCAGCGACACGGACACATCGCCCACGCCCATGCCCAGGCCAAGCGAGGCCATGGCGTTGTCTCCGCCGCCGGGGGCCAGAACGCAACCGCCTTCAACGTCTTTGCCGGCAATGGCCGCACTGGCTTTCACCGAAGCGGCATCGCACGGCCCTAACACCTCGGGCAGCACGATGGAATCGGCGTGCGCTTTGGCGGCATCCTCGCCTTCGGCGGCTTCAAGCACCAGGGCAATCAGATCGCGGCGGTATTCGTTCGAAGCGGCATCGAAATAGATGGTGCCGGAAGCGTCGGAACGGTCGGTGAACAGGGCCTCGAGGTGCGCGTCTTCGCCTTCGGCAACCGGACCATAACCGGCGATGCGCCAGCTTAACCAATCGTGCGGCAAGCAGATGGCGGCGATGCGCTTGGCGTTGCTCGGCTCATTCTCGGCCACCCAGGCCACCTTGGTCAGCGTATAGGAGGCGACGGGGGAGGAGCCGACGGCTTTGACCCAGCGTTCAACGCCGCGAGCTGTCGCGTCGTCAGGTTCGCCTGCTTCGGCGGGCGCGGCGCCCAGCTTGTCGATCAGCACTGCGGCTTGCGGGGCGGAGCTGGTGTCATTCCACAGCATGGCGTCGCGGATCACGCGGCCCTGCTTGTCGAGAATCACCATGCCGTGCTGCTGACCGCCGACGGCCAGCGCGGCCACGTCGTCAAGTCCACCGGCCTGTTCGGCAGCGCTTTGGAACGCCTCCCACCAGCATTCGGGGTTGACGCTGGTGCCGTCGGGGTGCTTGGCTTGGCCGAAGCGCACCAGTTCGCCGGTTTCGGCATCGGTGACGCGCACCTTGGTTGACTGGGTGGATGTATCAACACCTGCCACGAGAATTCGGGTCATGATAGCTCCTTCGCGTTGACGATGACCTGTGCCGCTGGGGACACGCAGTGCAACAGCCAGTAAGTAAAACGGTTAAACTAATAGTAATGCAACCTGTACACTAATGTAAGCACTCGTGTTTCGTGAACAATGGTGCGAGAAAAATAGTGAGGGAGTGACGGCTATGGCGGTGCTGCGTAGTATCAATCAGGACGATTTGCGAAGTCACAACCTGTCCGTCATGCTCGACACCATGCTGCGGGCTGCAAAGCCAATGAGCCGCGCTGACCTTGCCAAGGAGACTGGGCTGACCAAAGCCACCATGTCACTGCTGGCGTCAGTACTTATCGAAAACGGCATTGCAGAAGAAGGCACCCCCCAGAGTTCCGCCAATTATGGCCGCCCATCGACGCCACTGGTGGTGTGTGGCGGGCGTATTTGCGGGCTTGGGTTGCAGATTAACACCGACGGCTATGGCTGCTTGGCACTCGATATTAATGGGGATACGTTGGGGCGTGAGTGGATAAGCGCCGACATGACCGGCAGCGAGCCAGACGATATCTTCGCCAAGCTTGACCAGATGGTCAGGCCGCTTGAGAAGCAGCTTAAACAGCGCGGCTGTGAAATCGTGGGTTCTGGCTTGGCGTTGCCGGGCATTGTAACCGAGGGCAAGCGCTTGCTGATGGCGCGCAATCTGGGCTGGGAAAATGTGGATCTTGGTCAATTCGACGTGGTGAATCGTTTTGATGTTACGCCAGGCAATGAAGCGAAAATGGCTGCCATTGCTCAAATTCCGGGATATGCCACCGTGCGTGCGGATTTCCTCAATGTGGTCGATCGCACTGATTCCTTTATCTATCTGTCCACTGACGTCGGCATTGGTGGTGCGGTGGTGCGCGATGGGGAAGTGGTGACCGGCTCGCATGGGTTCGCTGGCGAAATTGGGCACGTATCAATTTCGATGAATGGCCCGGTGTGCCGTTGCGGGCGCCGAGGTTGCTTGGAAGTATTCGCAGGGCGATTGGCATTGATTGAGGCCGCGGGGATTGCCAGAGGTGAGCAGGCTTCGTCTGCTGAGGCGCTTGAACGCTTCCTGCGAGGATGGCGTCAAGACGATCACGCTGTGGTGGAAGCGGTGGAGCAGGCCACGGCGGCGCTGGCTTCTGCTATTACTTCGGCGGTGAACCTTATTGATGTGGACACCGTGTTGCTGGGTGGATTGTGGACTAATTTTGGCAACGAATTAGCTGACGAGCTCACGGGTAAGTTGCGTGCGCATATTTTGGGGCACTCTGCTATGCAGATGGGCGTCTTCATGCCGCCGGTGTCCGATCACCCCTCGCTTTACGGTGCGGCCGAAATCGGCCTCCGTCGCTTCATCGACGACCCGATGCGCTTCATCGCAGCGTAAATAGGTAAATCGCTCAGTGTCGGGCGATTCCTTTAGTCGTGAGCGTTTAGTCGTGAGCGTTGACGAAGGTTGGAGGTTCGATAGGGCCAGGGGTGCCGTAGCGTCTGAACGCCCACAGCAGCAACAGTGACTTGGCGTATGCCACCCATGCCACGCCGAACAGCAAAGCGAGCACTCGAATAAATGGAACGGACCACGCCACAGCCAGCGCAATCACATCAATAGCCAGCAGCGCTAATGTTGCGGGCCATGCGCGCCACGGGAACATTGCGGCCAACTGCCAGCCCCTAGAAATCGGGTTGTCAAACCGCGCTTGAATAGGAAAAAGGTATTCAGCAATCAGCGTCACCACTACGGCCGCAATAATCAGCGCAATCAACGGCCCATACGAAAGGTCAGTGTCATACGCCTTCCAAAAGGCCATCCCAAAGATAATAAGTGCCGCGAGTGCCACCAAAATCACCCCAGAAACAAACCCCTGTTTGAATTCACGTTTGAAGCGCTTGCAGTATTCGCGCACCAAAGGGATGTCGTCATGCTCGTCATAGGCAAACAGGGTCGAATACAGCGC
>CAVFKU010000069.1:0-8357 GCA_963623245.1 Parabacteroides merdae | reverse complement strand
ACGCCGGCTTCACTGTTGATCGTGCTGAGAAGTCTGATTTGTGGGAAATGCTCGATGGTGCGCGTTCGGTGATTCCAGGCGCCACCTTAACTTGCACTGGCAATCGCTCTGGCGGTGGTTGTACGAATTTCATGGGTTATGGCAATGACCGTCGATGGGACGACGCTGATTCCGTGTCCGATTACGACAGTGCTCCTTCAACGGTGAACTCGCAGTCGGTGCGTTATGTGCCCGCTACGTCGAAACTTAAGAGTGTTACAACTATTTCCGCAGCTGATGGCGCGGTGCCGTTGGCTGACCGCGATAAGCTGCCGTATGACGTGCGTATGCATGACCGCGCTGGCACGGTTGACGTGTGGAAGCAGTGGGATGAGTTGCGCGGTATTCAGTCGTATTGGCGTGACCGCGATAGCTGGGCCTTGGCTATGAAATATCGTTTGCTCAGCACAGGCAGCACGCTGGATGACGACGATTCACTGCCCTTCCCATTTAGCGGCAAGGTTGCCAAGCCTGCGCTGAACAAGTCTGATTACGACAGTACGAGCGGCCTGAATATGGAAGGCGGCGTGCAGTCTGGCACCAACAATGTGAGCACGCCTGTGGTGTGGAGTGAAAACCGCACTCACCTGCGCAAAGCATGGCTGGCAACCAGCAGTGAGATCCAACCCACTGAAGAAGTGTTGGGTGATTGCACAACGAAGGCTTCGCTGTGTGTGGATGCAGAGGAACAGACGCGTCTGAAGACCGCCGAGCAGACCACCATTCGCTACGACGAAGGCAAGGGCACCAATGGTGACGGCGCATATCGCGCTTCCTTGACGCAAGGCGACAGCACGCAGGTGAGCCTCAGCGTGGCCAATTACGGCGACCGTACACTTGACGGTGTGCAGTTGACTTACGTGTTCCCGCGCGGCACCGAGCCGGAAGCTGCCCAAGACATTCTGGATGCCTTGTCTGCTTCCAACGGCAAGGACGTGGACGTGGCTTCGCTGGGTCTTGATGTGAAGTCCATCACCGGTGAGGTGGTGCTGCCTGAAGCATGGAGCTTGGTTGACCCGTCCAATGTTGACGTGGAGATTTTGCAGACGCCGTACGCAGTGTATGAAGACAGTGAAGGCAACAAGAACCCTGCCGACACTTCCAAGGCGTATCGTGCTGCTGTCGGATGGCAAGACCCAGGTGCCGCCCGCAATTCTGGCCCCACGTTGAAGAAAGATACAGAAGACACTTCGCTTGATACGCAAGCAAACACCTACAAGGTTGTTGCAGCTGAAGTTGGCAAGGACGGCAAGCAGACTGTCGAATCGAAGTCCTATTACGAGAGCACCCAGCCGTGGGTGATTCGCGTGACCATTAAGCAAGATCTCGGCAAGTGGGTTGGCCGTCTTTCAGATGGCACAGGTAAGGAAGCATCTGGTGCGGATGCTGCCGATGGCGGCAGTTCCGATGCTGGCAATACTGGCAATTCCAGTACTGACGAGACTGCTGGCGCTGACGAGGCTGCTACAGTTGCTGACATCAACGCGGCCAACGGTGAGCCTTCTGACACCTCCGATCCCGATAATTACACTGATGGCCGCGGCTACCGTTATCGCGTGGACTTCCGCGTGCACATGTTTGCCGAGAACACCAATGGCGAGTGGAACGACCGCATTCTGGCCACTCCGGTGGACAGTGCCAAGATTGACAGGAACGCCGGTTCTGCAGCCACCATCGGCACTGAGCCGAGCAAGTCAAGCTCCTATTTCTCGGTGTACGACACCGACCATTCAGGCACAACACAGAGCGACAGCACAAGCGGCCGCTATCCTGGCGCTCCTGAGATTGGGCATTGGCCAACACATGCATTCGGTGTGTTCCCAGGCACTCCATTCATCGGACCGACGTATTGCTATGGTCAATACACCGAAGATGGGCGTGGGAATTACCAAGAAGACGGGAGGAAGGTAACCTATCGTTCCATCTTGCCTTACGTGCTTAAAGGCCGCAATGTGCAGAACAACACGGTGGTCGGCACCCCGATGGACAGTGCTGTCAAGACAGCTGCCATCGACCAAGAAGCCGGTGCTAAAGCCAAAACCACTGATGATTATCGCAAGGCCGACAAGGGCGGCAAGAAGTATTATGCCCAATCCGGCTCTTCCGCGGTCTCCAAGCGCCCAATTATGCGCGCATGGACAAGCGTTGGCGACAACGGCATGAGCACCACTGCTGACAAGCGCAATCTTGTGGGCGAAGCTGACACGTTCAAGCTGAACTTCCACTTGGATAACTCCGCTCCGGCTGCTGCAGTAACCAACTCCAACAAGTCGGCCAACGGCCAGCAGGGTACGCTGTGGCTTCCCACTGCTACGGCTGTGTTGCCCTACGGCATGGGTGTGCTGGACGAGAACGGCGACCTGTATCCGCACGACGGCCAGTGGTACAACCTGAAGGACGACGCTTGGAAGGCCATGTTGAGCGACAGCAAGGCCAGCAGCTTCAGCAATGCTGTCATGCCCAATGACACAGATCTGCAGAAGCTCTTCACTGTGCAAGTGGCGTATGTGGAGATGGAAGAAGAAGAGCGCGAAAGTGACGACGACACTAGTTCAGCCGTCATGCGCGTTGTGAACTCCCTGCTTCGCGGTCTTCGCAGCAACAACAGCGAGACCACCACAAAGAGCACAAACGGCCGTTATGTGATTCGTTTTATCCCCAAGGGCAATGCTTGGGCGCGTAACCGCGCGGAAACGCTCGCTCACATCGACTTCGGCAAGCTCTTGACCTTCCAGATTAAGGCTGGCCAGTTTGCCGCCCCGCTGTATACCGAAGGCAAGCCTGAAACGCAGACCATGTATGAGAACGTGTATCTGTATGCAGGTAGCACTCAACCGGGCGTGTCCAGCACGAACACCGATCGCCTTATCACTGATTGGGGTAATACAGGCGCAGACGTGTGGAAGTACGGCAAGAGCACCACTGAAGGCAAAGTGCCTGCTGCAAGCGCTAACGACGGCAAAGAAACCGTGTCCGGCGTGCAGAACAACACTTGGATTGGTTCCGGTGGTGTGTATTCCGAAACGCGCGAGAATCAGCTTACGCGCGGCAAGGCCAGCAGTGATATTGATGTGGAAGATTACACCTTCCGCCCGCACTTGAGGCTGCCGGAATCGTTGCGCAATCAGTTGACGGGGCAAACTCAGACGTATGAGAGCGGCGACGCCAAGCCTTCAGACTCGGACACCTACCAGACCTCTGCGGCTGACGGCACGCCCATTGTGGTTCACGACGGCGGCGTGGTGTCGTTGATGAAGTTCACGAGGCAAATGCCCGAAGTGACTTCTAAGCTCACCGTTGAAAAGAACGTGCCCGTTGAGGATTGCGACACTGTTGCCACGCCCGCGACCTGCAAAGACACTGGCGCGGACGCTGGCAAGAACACTGCAACCAACAGCAGCAACGCTTATGATGACTTGCTGTGGTTCTCTGGTTCGCTGAAAACCGAGAAGTCGCAGGTTTTGCACTCCAAGTATTCCTTCACCTTCGATCTGCCGAAGAACGTCACCTTCTACGACGAACAGCAGATTGAAACCAATGAAGACGGCACGTTGAAGAACGACGCCGCTTGGGAAGCGATTGAAAACCGCGTGCAAGTGGTGTACAAGCACTACAAGCACTGCTCTGCCAGCGCAATCGAAGCTGGAACGTGCGATCCTAGCGAACTGGTTACGGATGTGCTCTATCCGAGCGATTTGAAGAAGCTCGGCTGGGTGTTTGAGCTGCAAAAGCAGTCCGACTGGAGCAACGACGATTACCGCGATTTGAACTACGGTGGTCCAGACCGTGACGGCGACGAGACCTTGCAGCGCACGGCAGACAATGTGAAGTCCAAGAGCCACACGGGCGAGAAGATCGTCGTGCGCGTTTCCCCGCCAGACACTGCTACCGATGAAGACTTCAACAAGTATTCCAACTTGTTGGAAGCCTATCGCAAGTCCGAAGGTCGCGTGCTTCTTGACGGCACTCTGCGCGTGGGTGAACTGTTGACGGTTCGCTTGCGTACTCGCGTGGATAATCTCGGCTCTGAAGAAAGCCTTGACGGCACGTCCAAGACAAAGAATGCCAAGGCCGCCAGCTCGCTTAACGCTGAAAGCAATATCAGCTTGGCAGCAGCAAGCGAGCAGACGGAAGAGCAAGAAGAGCAAGACGAATGGAAGATTGAAGACTCCAAGCTGTATGCCACCATCGAGGAGATGGATGGCACTTGGATTTGGACGAATTCTGACGGTTCAGACAAATCCAGCACAGCGTGGGATCATCGCTCTGACGACGGCACAACTGCTGACCCAACGGCTAAGCCATTTGGCAGCACTGAAAATAAGACTGGGCCTTGGAGCAACATCGGCCTTATCACTCAAGACAGTGATGCCTTCACGTGGAACAACAAGGCAGACGACAGCGACGGCGACCATGATCAGGACAACGACCTGACTGACGTCTACACTGCTGACGAAGCTGAAGGCGATTACGACTTGACCAAGCCGCAGGCTCCCAGCGTGCGTGCTGACACCAGGGATTCGCGTTCCAGCGTGATTAACCCTGACTTCGGCACATCCAGTGAAGACGATGCCTATTACGACAACGAATCTGAGTTGTTTGTTGATCAGGCCGTTAACCTTTCGGCGCCCACCAACTCGATGGTGATCGACTGGCAAGTGCCGTATTACGGCACTGACAACGCCACGAAGACTGACGCCACCGCTGCGACTTCCTACAAGATGAAGTCGTATGTGAAGTCCATCTCCACCGGCATTTGGGAGATCCCAGGATCTGACGTGTCCGAGAACGCCAGCGAGCAGGAGAAGAAGCAGGCGGCAATCAAGGCCGAGCAAGAAAAGAAGCTGCGCGTCTTCGTCTACGTGCGCGATGCCAAGATTAACACCGAAGGCGACACCGTATGGCAAGAGCTTGATGACCAAGGTGTGGAGAAGTATTCGCACTTGGGCACCGTTTCGGATCGAACCATGCACTCCGGCCACACTGCCACCGAAGACACCACTGACGGCAATTGGTATCAGATTGGTGCCACCAACGGTTATCCAGTGCGCAATGCTGACGGCACGAAGAAGAACGTCGTTATTAACTTGACCTCCAAGGCCAAGGAAGGCGAAGATTACCCGCTGCCAAACAACCAGCTGTTGCCAAACTCTCATGTCAACGGCTCCACATTGCGCCAAGTGCGCTGGGTGATTAAAGCCAGCGACGAGAATCTCAATGGCAAGGATGCGATTGACGACAAGGCTTCGCATGACAACCCCATCCCTGTAGGGTTCCGTTTGGCTGTGGACGCCGACCCCTCGACGCCTGACAAGAAGGAAGAGCCGGACGACGTTGACCCGACGCGCTCGAATACTGCTTGGAAGCAGTTGGTTACCACCGGCACGAACGCCGATGGCACTGAAAAGCAGGAATGGGTTAAGTCTCTAGGCTCCCAGTTGCCGTCGAGTATTACGGATTACGCGGCACGCATCAGCCTCTACACCGACACGGCTGATACAGGTGACATTGCTGAAACAGCGCGCCACCTGAACCATTTCGTCGAAGGTAGTGTGCGCTACGATGACACCAAGTTCCTCTCCAAGCGCCACCGTGTCGGCTTCTATATCAGCCCTGAATACCCATACATGAGGTTGGAAGTTGAACAAGCCTATTATTCAGGCTCTGTTAGCTCTGGATATAAGTGGGTGTATGGCAATAACCAGATGATCAACACCAAGGGCTCGCGTATGCTCAAATATCGCTTGGTGCTGCAGAACCTGACCTCCAAGGAACAGGAAGCTTTGGGCATCAAGGATGGCCGTGAATCTGACGCGACCAACCCAGACTTGAGCTTCATGGCCCCCTTCGCAGAAGCGCTCATTGGCGATAGTGCGAACTTTGAATATGTCGAGCCGAACTTGGTTACCAAGAATGCGAAGAGTAGTGGCAATACGCCTACTACGACTGCAGGTGTGGGCAACAATAAGACCAACTACCTGTCGGACGACTACACTTCAAAGTCAACCAATCTCAACAGCGTGACCCCGCAGTGGACGTACTACGTGCTGGATCGTTGCGATGGCACCGGTACTGGTGAAGATCGTGAGTGCAAGCTCAATAGTGACAACACTTCGCTGATTGATTTGGACGCGAATATGGGTGTTGTGGAGGACGATCCCTCCCTGATGATGGCTAACACGCTTGTTGGCACAGCTGATGCAAACGGCGCTCAGTGCAGCAGCGCTACTTCCACGACACCGTGCATGACCACTGAAGTCAAGGCGAGTTTGGACAAGGACTCTTCTGGGCAGTTCGTGAACCGCCGCTATATGGATTGGCGTTTCAATGCATCTCCTGACAAGAACGGCAACCCGTCGAAGACTGAAGTGGGCAAGCTCAAGGCCGGCCAGTCGCTGGTGGTTGAGTTCATGGTGCCGCTGTCTGATGCCATCAGCTCTTCGCTTAGCCAAGAACTAATGAACGTTTCTGGCTGGGGCTTCAAGCGCGGCAATTATCGCCCGCACACTGCTCAGTCCACCGACCAGAGCAAGAAGACCTCGTTCATCTTGGATGTGCGTGACGTGAACCTTGATGTGCGCACGTCGCAGTCGATGATTCAGCAGTCCTTGACTGGCATTGGCATTCAGCCTGATCCTGAAGGTACGCCGCCGGATCAGCGCAAGTTCTCGACCAGCCAAGTGGATTCGCGCTTCACCAAGAACATCCAAGGGCCTGCGCTTGTGCCTGAAGGCACGTCGTATCTCTATGAGAACGAAGTGAGTACCTCCATGACGCAAGGTGCGGATAAGCTCAAGCAGCAAGCCATTATGGATTACCTGCCGTATGTGGGCGACACCAAGGTGTACAACAACGGCAGCGTGGAAAGCAAGCGTGAGTCGACATGGAGCGGGTGGATTGACATCGACTCGATTACCATGACGCGCACCAACTCGGATAGCTCCAGCAGCTCGTCCACCAAGACGACCGAGGATCTGGTTGCCACCAACCATGCGAAGATTTGGGTGGGTCCGTTCACTAAGAACGGCACGACCATTGAAGCGCTGGCAGGCGATGGTGACGAGCCCGATATGAGCAAGTTGCCCACCTTCTACAAGATGGGCGGCAGTGACAAGGTGCGTGAGTGGCTTGTTGAGAACTTCAACGACGACGCTAAGTTGCTTGCGCTGGGCTTCGTGCCGCTGAGTGACTTCAAGGCTCAGGTGAGTGAAGGCCTGAAGTCGAGCGACAAGAAGACGCGTCAGCAGGCTGAGCGTTTGCGCAAGTCGGTGCGCGCGGTCTATGGGCAGGTGATTGACGAAACTCCCACCGGTTCTATGGGCACCATTGCTTTGGACTACCGCATGGAAGCGCCGCTGAACGTGCCGGTGTACAACGGGCACTTCGCTTCGCTAAACAAGGGGCGCTTTGAGAAGATCAACACTAGCGACGCAGACCTGAAGAACCTCAAGAAGGCAGTGCAGTGGAACAGCTTTATGCAAGCGGTGTCCACAGATGGCAAGACCTTGAAGGAAGCCTCTTCGGTGAATATCACCGAGAACGGCTATTCAGTGGCTGGCGCTTATGTGGGTCGCCCAGAAAACCGCGGTTATATCGGCGATTACGTGTGGCTTGACCCTGACATGAACGGTGAGCAGGACGACACCACCAATGGTTCGGCTGCCTACCAGACTTCCTCGAATGGGCGCAAGCTGCTGCGCGGTGTGGATGCTACGACTGGTGAGGCGTTCGACAACTCGCAGTACCTCAAGGATCTTGACGGTGACGGTGAAGTGGACGATCCCGGCATTAACGATGTAACCGTTGAACTGCTTAACGAGAATGGTTTGCCTGTGAACCGTGACGGTCAGGTGACAGTGCTTTCTCGTGCGGCTGGTTCGCCCAGCACTGCGGAATGCACCGCCGACAAGTACGGCACTGCTTCCGACGGCTGCTACTGGGTGGTTGCCGATTCCAAGACCGGCGAGAAGACCATTAGCTCCGACGGTCAGTACGTTGTTGCAACTGCTGGCGGTCCGTTGACCACCACCACGCGCACTGATTACTACGGCAACACCGGTTACTACATGTTCTCGAACCTAAAGCCTGGCAAGTATCGCTTGCGCTTCAAGTTCGGCGAGCAGTGGAAGGATTACAGCCTGAGCACCAACGCTATTGGGCCGAACTCCTCTGTGAAGGTGAATACCGATGATGTGACAGGTAGCTTGCAGGTGACCACTGACGCCTTCGAAGTGAAGGCCGTTGACATGAACAATGTTGACGAGTACGACGCCAAGGCTGTGACGTACGACATCGGCATTGGCCGCAAGGTGAAGTAT